>NZ_CAWMYC010000137.1:0-58529 GCF_963872035.1 Scytonema sp. HK-05 | reverse complement strand
AGATTTTTTCTCTCCGTAATTTCCCTCTGTGACAGTTAGGGGTGCGGAATGTGGGTTATACAGGACGTGGTGGTTTACCTCCCTCTCCCAACAACACACTCAACAGCGATGCAGTTTGGGAAGATTGGCGACTCACTACTGTGCCAAGGCGAAGAGAGGAACAAAGAGAGAGGAGGAACTCGCAGTCCCCTCTAGAGATAACCGGGCTTCGGGGAGAGAATAATTCCTCACGCCCTACCCAAATTGTGGAAGCACAGGGGTGGATAATTAATCAGAATGGGGAAGTGATTCTTACAGCTTACGCTCCCACAGCAACACCTCACAAAGTAGGGAGTTCACCATTGGGATGTCAGCCGCCAATTGCCAAATGATGGACACGGGGCAATTGGCAATGGTGATTGCCCAGTTATGAACAAACCTCTCACAGCCTTTACCTCTAGGTGACGAGTGAGGAAAATCCAAAAATTATGCACCCATATCTCAGTCACCTTGGTAGATGCATTTACCGTATTTACTGATCTTCACATAGTTTGGTTTTTTCGTGCCCACCTACTTACACAACATAATCAAAATTTTGTCAATGCGTAAGTTCTATAAATTAGCCCTTTCAAGGTGTGTTAATGTGTATCCATTTAGGGCGTAAGTGACGCAACTGGGGAACGGTAGGCTCGATTGGTCGTCTGAAGTCATAGATGCGCTGTTGATAGCTGTGATTTGAACCATAATTTGGCCAAACTGTCACGTTATGCTTCAAAATTGTTTAAGACAATATATGGTTCAAATCTATAAATGGAGTTTAAAAACCTCAGAATTTAAGTACAGCAAGCAATGCGGCTTTTGTGGTTCATAGGGGCGCACTTTGCGAACAGAGCAATAAAAACTGAGTAGAGATGCGATCGCTTTATCACTCAATTTTTGGCTAAACATATTTTTGAATCACAGGATTGTCCTTTTGAACCATATTTTGACCGAAATTTGGAAATTTTAGGTCAAATTCATGTATCGAGATCTGGGTTTTTGCAAAATGCGAAAATAAAACTTTAGGTCATATTATGGTTCACATTTAAAACACACGGTCACGATTTGATTCATAGCATGAATTGATTGATTGGCTCAAAAGCTTGATATTCCGTTACCCTTTGGTCAAGTTATGGTTCAAAAATTGGTCAAGCTATGGTTCAAATCACAGTTTCCAAGATTTTTTAAACCTTTTTTCAAAAGCATACCCCGATGCCCTGAATTTGGTACAAATGGACAATGGCAGTTTTCACAAATCTTTGGATTTAAAATGGCCCGATAATATCATTCCAATTTTTTAGCCTGCCAACTGTCCTGAGCTTAACCCCATTGAACGTTTATGGGAAGACATTAAGTACGAACTGTCCTGGGAACACTGCACAAATTTACATGAGTTGCGGCAGAAGCTAAAACATGTTCTTGATTCCATTTCTCCGGAAGCGTTAGCGAAGCTCCTCTGAAGGAGGCTCACTTCAATTTGTGGATGGAATTACATCACCTCCGCTTTATTAAGTGCAACTTCATAGAGAATTGGTATAAGACAGTTAAGACAGTTAAGACAGTTAAGCAGATATTTAAATGGACAGTTAAGACAGTTAAGACAGTTAAGCAGATATTTAAATGGACAGTTAAGACAGTTAAGACAGTTAAGCAGATATTTAAATGGACAGTTAAGACAGTTAAGACAGTTAAGCAGATATTTAAATGGACAGTTAAGACAGTTAAGACAGTTAAGCAGATATTTAAAAGAATTAAAACAATGAATAAAGAATAGTTACAAACTATAACTTATTTGTAGCTAAGGCGTATTTGCAAACTTACAACTATAAACTATAGTATGATACCTATAATAATGTGCTTTTCATATTGTGTAGCTACACAACCCAACTACTTAAGTCCGTTGAGTAGACGTTTTACAAGATCAGGGAGCAATGTATACTTGGTTGTGGTTCAAGAATTTACCTATCAATGACTGGGATTTGTACTAACAACTAAAGCAGATAGGTGTAATTGTTGTACCTAGTACCGCAGGGCAGAAGTCAAAAGCGAAGGTAATAAGTCAAAAGACTTATACCGTTACTCTTTTGCTGGTTTGTAATGGTGAAGCAGCGCTGCCGGAGGGTTTCCAACGACAGTTACCTACAGCGGGAGACACGCCTTCAGTACTGTCTCCTGCGCAGGCGACTGCTGTTCGCCGTCAGGCGTGCCGTGCCTCCTCCGGAGGAGCTGCGCTAACGGCGATAGCCGTAGCCGTACCCACTGGGCATACCCGAAGGGTAGCTTTATTTCCGCCGTCATGTACTAGTCAAAGCGAAGTTATAGTCACTATTCAACCGCACGAACAATCAAAAACATTAACTCACGAGGAATCGCAAGAAACCATGATTACAACAGCGAATCCCAAATATAAAATACTTGCCATTAATGGAGGCGGTATTCGAGGCATTATCCCAGCACTGATGCTTGCAGAAATTGAAAAGCGGACACAAAAGCCAATTTTTAGTTTGTTTGATTTAATTGCTGGTACTTCAAGCGGAGGAATTCTTGCACTCGGATCAACTAAACCCCGATTAACTTCAGAGCTATCTGAGAACTTGTCAGTCGCCCAATACAGTGCTGAAGAACTCGTGCAAATATTTCTTGAATATGGATGTGAGATATTTTACGAACCATTCGATAAACTATGTAATCTTTTATCAAATTAAATACTATAGCAGAATCCAGAAGTCAGAGGTAAAACAATTTTTATATCTGGTTGTGAGTATTATATTTTGTAGTTTACAAGAACTGCAAACTCCTGTATTACTCTTAAGAAGAGAGCGGAACAATCGAAACCCTTCCCATCAAAATGACTGAACAAAAACGCTATTTTACAGCAAACGAAGTGTTGGAGCTATGGAACAATGGAGTTTTTAAGTAAACGGTCTTATCGGATCGTCGCTATTCCTGGGGAAGGAATTGGTCCAGAAGTTGTGGAAGCTTCCTTAAAAATTCTGCAACACGTTGCTAAAGTTGAAGGATTTAGTTTGCAAGTAGACTATGGTTGGCTTGGTGCAGCAGCCTTGGAGCAATTTGGTACTTACTTCCCTCAAGCCACCGCCCAACTATGTGATGGATCTGATGGAATTGTATTTGGTGCGACAAATTTTGGGGGACTGCTAGAACTGCGAAAGCACTTCGACTTTTTTTGCAATCTTCGTCCGATCCGTATTGTTAACAGTCTGCTGCATAAATCTAGCCTGCGACCAGAGAAAGTTGAAGGACTCGATATCCTCATCGTTCGAGAACTAGTCAGCGGGATTTATTTTGGTCCTGCTGGACGGTCAAGGGATGATAACGGAGCTTATGGTTACCATACCATGCGCTATTATGATGAGGAGATTCGGCGAATTGCTCGCAAAGCCTTACAGCAAGCTCAACAGCGACGAGGATTACTCACTGTAGCCCACAAAGAAAACGCCTTACCTCACTTGCCCTGGACTCATGTAGTGCAAGAAGAAGCCACACAGTTTCCAGGTGTTATCGTCGAGCCAATGCTGGTGGATAATTTAGCCATGCAAATGGTTCTGAATCCCCAAAGATTTGATGTGATTTTGGCGGGCAATATGTTTGGAGATATTCTTAGTGATATTGGCGGTGCCTTAGTTGGCTCCATCGGCTTATTAGGATCAGCTAGTCTGAACGCTAATGGATTTGGGCTATACGAAGCGATTCACGGTACAGCCCCAGACATTGCCGGCAAAGGAATTGCTAATCCCCTTGGAACCCTTGGGGCTTGTATTTTAATGCTTCAGCAATGGGGGGAAACGCGATCTGCCCAACGGATTATTGCAGCGCAAGACCGAATTTTAGCCAAAGGATATCGGACAGCTGATTTGTCTCCTCAAGGGGCAGAAACTTTTGTCAACACTGAAATCCTAGTTGAGCTTTTGCTGGAAGAACTTTCCACTGTGCAACATTCTGAATTAGGAGTACTTCATGAGTCATGCAAATAAGGTTTTGCACTTAGGAGATGATATCAATACCGATGATATTATTCCCGCCAATCGAGCAACGACAGATGATCCTGATTATTTCAAACAGTATGCTTTAGAGCATCTGATTGGAGTCGGGGAGCTATTAAAATACAATGTGATTGAAGCTGGAGAAAATTTCGGGTGTGGTTCGAGTCGAGAAATTGCCCCGATTGCCCTCAAAGCCGCTGGAATTGAGAAGATCCGGGCGCGATCGTTCGCCGAAATTTTTTATCGTAATAGCATTAATATTGGATTGTCCTTAGAAATTCTGGGAGAAAAACAGCAGAATCCAGTAATTGATGCGATCGCAGCAGCAGGTGGGCTGATACCTTTTAATCAGATGCGTCGTCAGGGAAAAATTACCATTCCTCCCAGCCTGACTCCTCCACGATCCATGACTTTAGTCGAAAAACTCTTGGCTAAAGCCTCCGGCAATCCCTATGTCCAGCCAGGAGAAGTGGTTTTTGCCCAAGTCGATTTAGCCTTATCCCATGATGCTGTGGCTGCGCCAGTAGCCAAGACATTTTATAAACATTATGGAGAAGGGGCAAAGTTGTGGGATTCGCAAAGGGTGGTTTTGGTAGCAGATCACTTTATTCAAGTCAATGACATCCGTCCTGACAAAAAAGCCTATCTCATGTATGAACAGATGGTTCAGTTTGCTCATAACCAAGGATGCCACTTATTTGATATGGTTTCTCCAGGCGAAGCAGCAGGCATTTGCCATGTTTTACTACCAGAAAAAGGGTTTGTCCGACCAGGAATGGTGATTGCTGGTACAGATTCCCATACTTGCACATATGGGGCATTAGGAGCCTTTTCCACGGGAGTAGGAACCACAGATATGGCTAATATTTATGCCCTAGGGGATATGTGGATTCGTGTTCCCCAAACCTTAGTATTCGAGTTGTCTGGAACTCTACCTCCCCAAATCAGTGCCAAAGATATTATCCTGTTTATTCTGGGGCAAATCGGCTGTGCAGGCGCTACCAGTAAGGTCATGGAGTTTAGAGGACCAATTCTTGCACAACTGCCCTTTGATGAACGGTTGACTCTAGCCAATATGGCAGTTGAGTGTGGCGCTATGTGTGGTTTGATTGTTCCTGATGAGACGACCCGGAATTATGTGAAAAGCCGTAGCTCACATGAATTTGAAGAAATTATTGCCGATTCTGATGCTGAGTATGAAAGAGTGTATCAATTTGACCTCAGTCATTTAGAACCGCAAGTCGCCCGCCCCCCGAAACCGGACATGGTAGTACCTATTAGTCAGTTAGAGGACATTCCGATTACCAAAGCTTTTATTGGCTCTTGTACCGGGGGCAAACTCTACGATCTAGCTCAGGCTGCGGAAGTTTTGCAGGGTCGCCAACTAGCAGACGGAGTAAACTTGTTTATTGTACCTGCTTCCGTGGAGATTCGTGAAAAAGCTGAAGCATTAGGCTATCTTGAGATTTTTGAACAAGCAGGCGCACAGATTCTCAAGTCAGGTTGTGGGGCTTGTATCAATTCTGGACTTGGGGTTTTAGCAAAAGAAGAAACGGGGGTTTATGCAACCAATCGCAATTTTAAAGGACGCAGTGGCGATCCCACGGGCAAAAATTATTTGGCTTCCCCAAGAACGGTGGCGATCTCAGCTGTGAAAGGGAAAATCAGTCACAATCTTGATTAAGACTAAGCTATCAGATCGGGGCAAATAGAGAAAAATTTATAAAAATTTAACCCCATCTGAGCGTGAGTGACTTTTATTTAGTTTAGTCTAGGTTTTGAAATAGGTTTCTTTGTTGACAAAGACTTTAGTCTTTTTTTTACCAAAACATAAGGATTTGAGGTAATTCCAATGGACGAAATCGTTAAAAAACTTGCCGGTCTGGGTCTTCCTGGCGTAATTCTCGTGGTTCTAACAGCTACAGCAGGAGGTAGTTCTGCTGCTGTAGCTGCCGCCCTCACAGCGTGGGGAGGTCCGTTTGGGATCGTAGGAGGTATAGCCCTGCTTGGTCTGATAGGAGTTGTAACAGATGCTATAGCTGGATATGGACTTGAAGCCATTCTTAAGGCCATCTATACAGAACGTAGCAAAACCGAAGCCGTGAGATTTCTCCTTAAAGAAATTCAAGATTTACCCATTTCAGACGAGTTAAAACTTAAACTGAAAAATCACCTTAGCCCACCAGCCCATACTTATGAAGTACCTCAGGAACCAAAGACAGTTGAAATTGTCGATGAATAATTTCACTGTTAAATTCGGTGATCTTCCAGATCGAAAAGACTAACTCCTAACAAACACATTTGAAAACCCTTATAGAGCAGGGCTTTTAGCCAAACAAGAATGCAAGTGTTTGTTTTATTTGTTGCGAGGGGGTTTAATACTTTTGATTTCTTACCTTATGGTTTTGACTTCCCCCTCGTGGGGCGCTCACATCTTGCACCAAGAAGAGATGATGTATTTTTAATACTCAGTGCTCAGCCTGAAGTCTTTGTTTTACTGAGAAAAGCCAATAAAAGTGATGTAACTTTATTGCGCTGCTGTTGACTAAACCTAGGCTTATACAGATAGGTGCATTCCGGTGAGCCTAGAACTTGCGGCTTAAAAACCCGCAAGTAACATATGAAAGAAACAGATTCTTCAGTTTTTACAAAAGCTTTGCTGTACAAGCGTTCTAGAATGTGTTTCTTAAGAGCTAAACTATTATCAAGTCAGGGCAAATAGAGAAAGTTTGTAAAATTTTAACCCGTTCTGAGCGTGAGTGACTTTTATCTAGCTTAGTCTAGATTTTGAAATAGGTTTCCTTATTTACAAAGATTCCAGTTTCGTACCCTTAGTCATGTTTTAACCAAAAGGTAAGGATTAGAGGTAATTCCAATGGACGAAATCGTTAAAAAAGTTGCCAGTCTGGGTTTTCCTGGCGTAATTCTCATAATTTTAACAGCCACATCAGGAGGCAGTTCTGCTGCTGTTGCTGCTGCCCTCACAGCATGGGGAGGACCATTTGGCATCGTAGGAGGTATCGCCCTGCTTGGTCTGGCAACAGTTTTAGGGGATAAGATAGGCGAATATGGAATTGAAGCCATTCTTAAGGGCATCTATGCAGAACGTAGCAAAACTGAATCCGTCGGATTTCTCCTCAAAGAAATTCAAGATTTACCCATTTCAGAGGAGCTAAAAGTCAAACTGAAAAATCAACTTAGTCGAGAAACCACCAATACTTATACTAAACTATTTGACGCACCAAGGACAGTTGAAATTGTCGATGAATAATTTTACTGTTAAATTCGCTGACATTCTAGTGTGAGTCAAAATGGTTTTCCCATGCCCTTATACCCCTAATCCTTTAATCCTTAATTTGAAAAATATCTAGCTCATGTTTAAACAATGTATTCATCAGTTCTTTGAAGCCCAAGTTGCGCGAACTCCGCAAGCAATAGCTGTGGTATTTGGGCAGAAGCAACTGACATACGAGGAATTAAATATTCAAGCTAACCAACTTGCTGATCATTTGCGCTCCTTGGGGATAGGGGCAGAGGTACTGGTCGGAATTTGCGTGGATCGCTCTCTAGAGATGATAGTGGGTTATGCTCTACCGCTACACGGGACAAGAAGACCTTTGTGTGGGTTCTGGAGTCGCTAATCGACGTTGGCGGGAGACAGAAGGGTTAATTGGGATGATTGTCAATAATATTGTTCTCCGGACAGATGTTTCCGGAAACCCCACCTTTCGAGAACTTCTGGCTCAAGTGCGTCAAGTAACTCTAGAAGGTTATGCTAATGAAGACTTACCCTTTGATAAGGTCGTAGAGGCACTTAAACCAGAGAGAAATCTTAGCTATAATCCTCTGTTTCAGGTGATGCTCAGCTTCCATGATGCGCTGTTACCTGAATTGCGTTTACCAGGGTTGACCATTAAACAGCATGAGACGGTTAGCAATAAATCAGCTAAATTCGATCTTGATATTGTTGTTATTCCCCGTTCTGAACAACGAGTAGGGCGTCATTCTGGGACGGAAGCCCAAGGAATCGAAACAGAGGGCATAACTGTTGTTTGGGAATATAACAGCGACCTCTTTGATGCCGCCACCATCAAACGGATGATGGAACAGTATCAAACATTGGTAGAAGGAATTGTGGCTAACCCTGATCAACAAATTTCCCAATACCCCTTACTAACGCCAGAACAGCAGCATCAATTATTGGTTGACTGGAATGAGACGAAAACAGCTTATCCTGAAGGGAAATGCATTCATCAGTAAAATTAGTTAAAGAACAACTGCATCGCCTACCTAAACACGGGATTGGTTATGGTATCTTGCGATATTTACATCCAAATCCGGCAGTTCAAAATCAATTACAGAATTTACCTCAAGTAGAAGTTAGTTTCAATTATTTAGGTCAATTTGACCAAGTTCTGTCTGCCTCTGCGATGTTCGGAGCCGTTAAAGAATGGAAATCAGAACAGAGTAGGCGCGGAAATCGCAGCCATCTGTTGGCAGTGAGCGGATTAATTCACTCAGGAAAATTAGAAATGGAGTTTGCTTATAGTGATAAAATTCACAAACGAGTTACCATTGAAAGGTTGAGTATTGGATTTATGGAAGCATTAAGAACTTTGATGAATCACTGTCAGTCAAAAGAGTCCCAAGGCTATACGCCTTATGGCTTTGCTGCTGCAAAACTCAATCAACAACAGCTTGACAAATTCCTAGGTAAAATTAACAGGAAAAAACCACGGTTTAGGTAAATTAGTAGTATATTTGGATGAAACAATTGCAAATCTCAAATCTCAAATCTCAAATTATTTAGCCTACTGCTTTATCCCAAACATGAAATATTGACGTCCTTGTAATTAAGTTTATGCAAGAAATTGTGATTGGTTCTACTTATCCTGTTGATGATTTTTCTGCTTTAACTCAGCAGGAGCGACATAAAATATTAGTGGAATGGAATGATACAACGGTAGATTACCCCAAACATTTGTGCATACATCAGTTATTTGAAGCACAAGTGGAAAAAACTCCAGACAATATTGCTGTCGTCTTCAATGAGCAGAAATTTACCTATCAAGAGTTGAACCACCAAGCCAACAAAATAGCACATTATCTGCAATCTTTGGGTGTAGAGCCAGAAGGACTGGTAGGGATTTGCGTTGAACGCTCAGTGGAAATGGTAGTAGGAATGTTGGCCATTCTCAAGGCGGGTGGAGCTTATGTGCCGTTAGATCCAACATATCCCGAAGAACGTCTGAGCTTTATGCTGGCAGATTCACAAGTGCAGGTGCTATTGACTCAGGAAAAGTTCGTTGCAGGGTTTAGCGAAAGCGGGGTGAAGACGGTTTGTCTGGATACTGACTGGGAATTAATCAATCGTCACCAAGAAAACCCTACGAGTGACGTGACGGCTGAAAACCTGGCTTATGTCATCTATACCTCTGGTTCTACAGGAACACCAAAGGGAGTAGCTGTACCGCATCGGGCTGTCAATCGGCTAGTATGCAACACCAACTATGTGCAGTTAGACAAGAGCGATGCCTACGGCGGTAAACTACGCATTGCCCAAGCCTCAAATGCTTCGTTTGACGCAGCCACTTTCGAGATCTGGGGTGCTCTCCTGCACGGAGCTAGGTTGGTAATCATTCCTCAAAATGTTGTGCTTTCGCCTCGGCATTTCGCAGCGTACATCCGCGAACAAGGGATAAGTGTATTATTTTTGACCACAGCCTTATTTAATCAGTTAGCAAGTATTGTCCCCCAGGCATTTAAAGATGTGCGATACTTGCTATTTGGCGGCGAAGCTGTAGATCCTAAGTCGGTCAAAGCAGTTCTGAGGAATGGAGCACCACAGCGATTGCTACATGTTTATGGTCCGACTGAGAGTACAACATTCTCTTGTTGGTATCTAGTAGAGGACGTTGCAGAAGGGGCAACAACTTTGCCGATTGGTCGCCCGATTTCCAATACACAAATCTACATACTCGATTCCAAACTTCAACCAGTCCCCATTGGTACTTCTGGTGAA
This sequence comes from Scytonema sp. HK-05, assembly GCF_963872035.1. Taxonomy (NCBI): domain Bacteria; kingdom Bacillati; phylum Cyanobacteriota; class Cyanophyceae; order Nostocales; family Scytonemataceae; genus Scytonema; species Scytonema sp. HK-05. Next base: position 48,485 of record NZ_CAWMYC010000137.1, on the reverse strand, counting down.
TTATATATTGGCGGTGACGGCTTGGCACGGGGCTACCTCAACCGCCCAGAATTAACCCAGGAAAAATTTATTCCTAATCCGTTTGAGGATGCAGGAAGCAAGAAGCTTTACAAAACAGGTGACTTAGCTCGGTTCTTAAGCGATGGCAACATTATCTTCATTGGTCGAGTTGATAATCAGGTGAAGATTCGCGGCTTCCGCATTGAATTAGGAGAAATTGAGGCGCTTTTGAGTCAACACCCGGATGTACGTCAGGCAGTGGTCATCGCCCGTGAAGACATTCCTGGTGATAAGCGGCTTGTCGCCTATATTGTTCTTAATCAAAAGCCGGAAGGGAACGTCACTACCTTAAAACGCTTCCTTGAAGAAAAGCTGCCCAATTACATGGTGCCAGCAGTCTTTGTGATTCTCGACTCTTTGCCCCTTACCCCTAATGGTAAGGTGGATCGTCGAAACCTTCCCGCAAGCGATCGCTCGCGCCCCAATCTCGAGGAAACCTTCGTCGCGCCTCGTAATCCAATTGAGGAGAAGTTAGCCCTCATCTGGGCTAAGTTACTGGGACTTGAGCAGATTGGAGCTAATGATAATTTTTTCCATCTGGGTGGTCATTCCCTCATTGCAACTCAGATGCTTTCTCGTGTGCGCGAAGTTTTCCAAGTCGAGTTATCTTTTCACCAAATATTTGAAAACCCTACTATAAGCAGTGTAGCTCAACTCATTCAACAGGGTCAAGGAAACCAACAGTGGCAACGTCCTGCCATAGAACGAATTCCCCATGAAGGACTCTTGCCAGTCTCCTTTGCCCAAGAGCGAGTGTACTTCATCCAACAATTGGCTCCAGAAAGTAACGCCTACCAATTCCAGGCAACTCTGCGATTTCATGGTCAACTCAATATAACAGTATTACAACAGTGCCTCAGCGAGATTGTACTGCGTCATGAAATCTTTCGCACAACTTATCCCGCAGTAAATGGGCGGCTATTTCAGGTCATCCACCCACACCAACCAATCAGTTTCACAGTAATTGACGTCCAGTCATTCCCTGAATCTGAGCGTCAAACAGAGGCTCAGAAGTTAGTTGAGACAGAAGTGCAAAAGCCCCTTGACCTGAATCAATTACCATTAGTTAAGTGGGTTTTGTTGAAGTTAAATGACCAAGAACATCTGTTGATCCACATCGAACATCACATGATTCATGATGGTTGGTCATTCAACGTGTTCCTGGGTGAATTGGTGGAACTTTATCAAGCATTCTCTTTGGGTAATCCTTCTCCACTGACTGAACCAGTCTTGCAGTTTGCAGACTTTGCCCATTGGCAGCGACAGTGGGTCAAAAGCCAGGAAGCCCAAGCCCAATTAGCTTACTGGCAACAGAAGTTATCCGGCAGTTCACCGTTGTTGGAATTACCATTAGACCGCCCGCGACCAGCCGAACAAACTTACAACGGCAATCAAATTAGGGTAGAGTTGCCCATCGACTTGTGCGAATCTCTGCGAGTTCTAAGCCGTCAAGAAGGTGTTACCTTATTCATGACGATGCTGGCAACTTTTCTGGTAATGTTACACCGCTACACTGGACAGGACGATCTGTGCGTGGGGACTGCTGTTGCCAATCGGCGGATGCACGAGATAGAGAAGTTAATTGGCATGATTGTCAATAACTTGGTTTTACGCACCGATTTGTCAGGTAATCCTACATTTCGGGAGTTACTTGGTCGAGTGCGCTCCTGTACTATGGAAGCTTATGCTAACGAAGACTTACCCTTCGATAAAGTGGTGGAAGTTCTCAAGCCAATACGCAACTTGAGTCACAATCCCCTGTTTCAAGTAATGTTCAGCTTCCATGATTCCCCCATGCCGGACTTGAGTCTCCCAGGCTTGGACATCAGCTTGCATGAACCCATCAGCAACAAATCCGCTAAGTTTGATCTGGATTTCCTGGTCATACCGCGTTTTGAACAACGTGTGCAGAACGGTTCTAAAACAGGAGCCAAGGGAATCACCCTAGTCTTAGAATACAACAGCGACCTCTTCGATGCTGCTACAATCCAACGAATGCTAGAGGAGTATCAAAATTTACTAGAGGAAATTGTTACTAACCCAGAGCAGCATCTTGGGGAATTACCTCTGTTAACTCAGGCTGAACAACAGTTACTGGCGGAATGGAATCAAACTTACAGGGATTATCCTGAGACTGACTGTATCCATAAGTTATTTGCGGCTCAGGTGGAGTTAACGCCTCAGGCGATCGCAGTAGAGCAGGATGGTCAACAATTAACCTACCGTGAATTGAGCGATCGCGCCAACAAAATAGCACACTATTTGCAAACTTTGGGAGTCAAACCAGAAACCTTAGTTGGCATCTGCGTTGACCGTTCTCTTGAAATGATTGTCGGCTTACTCGGCATTCTCAAAGCAGGTGGTGCTTATGTTCCCCTTGACCCTGCTTATCCCAAAGAGCGACTGGCTGACATTCTAGAAGATACGCAACTAGGTATCCTGTTGACTCAAGAAAGATTCCAGCCCCAACTACCAGATTATACTGGAAAAACAATTTGTTTAGATACCGACTGGTCAGTCATTGCTCAACACAGTACAGCCAATCCTATTAGTGACGTTCAACTCCACAACCTTGCTTACATTATTTACACCTCTGGTTCCACGGGTAAACCCAAAGGGGTGATGATTGAACATCGGTCACTGATAAATTTTGTCATGACTGCCACCCACGAATATGGAATTAATGCAGGCGAACGCATTCTCCAATTTGCGTCTATCTGCTTTGATACATCTATTGAAGAAATCTTTCCTTGTCTTTTAGTCGGTGCAACGTTAATATTACGCACCGAACAGATGTTGCACTCCAGCGATGAATTTTGGCGATGTTGCCGAGAATGGCAATTGACCATGTTGGATCTCCCCACAGCATACTGGCATCAGTTGGTGGCGGAACTTAACCCTCAAGACGGACGTATTCCGGTAAGTTTGACAATCGTGATTATTGGTGGAGAAGAAGCTCAACTCGAAAAAGTGAAGCATTGGCACACTAGTGTTGCTCATCTCCCTGATCCACCCCAATTATTTAATAGTTACGGACCAACAGAAGCAACGGTCATCACCACCCTACACCGCCTCAATTCCTCAACCGCCACTTCTGTTGCGATTGGACGACCTATAAGCAATGCTCAGGTTTATATCTTAGATCAATATCTGCAACCTGTACCGATAGGAGTTCCTGGAGAACTGCACATTGGTGGAGTAGGATTAGCTAGAGGGTATTGGCAACGTCCTGAACTTACGGCGGAGAAATTTATCCAGAATCCGATTGCTTATGCCATCTGTGACCGACTCTACAAAACAGGAGATTTAGCAAGATTTCGCGCAGATGGCACCTTGGAATATCTCGGTCGAGTTGACAACCAGGTGAAGATTCGCGGCTTCCGCATCGAGTTGGGAGAAATTGAGACGACGCTACGTCAACATCCACAGGTGTTCCAAGCTGTTGTCATTGCCCGTGAAGACATTCCCGGACAAAAACGCTTAGTGGCTTATGTTGTGCCGCACCAGCTGCAACCAACAACCGATGAATTGCGCCATTTTCTCAAGCAGAAGCTACCTAATTATATGGTGCCCTCGGCGTTCGTGGTGCTGGAAGCGCTGCCCATGACACCCAACCAGAAGGTAGACTACCGCGCCCTACCGACCCCAGAGTTTTCTCGCAGTGTCGAAGATAAATTTGTTGCGGCCCGCACACTTATAGAAGAGAAATTAGCAGCAATCTGGTCAGAAATCTTAAGACTAGAAAAAGTCGGCATCCATGATAACTTTTTTGAACTGGGTGGAGATTCTATCCTCAGCATTCAGATAATTTCCCGTGCGAATCAGGCGGGTATCCAAATTGCTCCCAAACAGCTATTTAAGTACCAAACCGTTGCTGAGTTAGCTGCTGTGGCAGGTATTACTCGCTTTGTTAAAGCAGAACAAGGGTTAGTGACAGGTAAGGTGGTGCTGACACCAATCCAGCAGTGGTTTTTCGAGCAGAAATTGTCCGAACCTGATTATTTTAACCAGTCAGCACTGCTGGAAGTCCCGCCAGAGTTGACACATGAGCAATTGCAGCAAATACTGCAACAATTGTTACTGCATCATGATGCTCTACGTCTGCGGTTTATGCAGGAAGGGGAACACTGGCAGCAAATTAACGCCGCAGCCCAGGAAACGATACCATTGAGTGTCATCGATTTGTCATACTTGTCGCCAGAAGGACAAGAAACAGCGATGAACACTGCGGATGCTGAACTTCAGGCTAGTATGAACTTATCTACTGGGCCAATCGCACGAGTGGCGCTGTTTCGGTTGGGCAAGAATCAACCAGGTCGGTTACTGTTCATCATCCATCACTTAGCGGTAGATGGCATCTCCTGGCGGATCTTGCTTGAAGACTTAGCTACTGCTTACCAACAAATTAGCCGTGGCGAAGCTATTAAACTACCACCTAAGACAACTTCCTTCCAATATTGGAGCGATCGCCTGACAGAATATGGACAATCAGAGGCAATTGCCACGGAGTTAGATTACTGGTTAAATGAGTCTAATTTTAAAGTTAGTAGCTTGCCAGTAGACTATCCTTCAGGTGAAGGGGACAATACCATAGCTTCAACCGCTACTGTGTCACTTTCTTTAAGTGAAGAACAAACCCGCACCTTATTGCAAGATGTGCCCTCTGCTTACAACACTCAAATTAATGATGTGCTGTTGACTGCCCTAGTGCAAAGCTTTGCCCAATGGACAGGAAAACGTTCCCTACTGGTTGATTTAGAGGGACATGGACGGGAAGATTTATTTGAGGATGTGGATTTGTCGCGCACTGTAGGTTGGTTTACCACCTTGTTCCCTGTTTACCTACAGCTACAAGAAGTTGACCTTCCAGGAGAGGTTTTAAAGTTAGTCAAAGAACAACTGCGGCGTATTCCCAACCGGGGCATTGGTTATGGTGTGTTGCGATATTTGAACGAAAACGCTGCAATACGCACAAAACTACAGGCGCTTCCCCAAGCACAAGTCAGTTTTAACTACCTTGGTCAGTTCGATCAGGTACTTAGGGCGTCTGACGTGTTGGGTTTGGCTAAAGAATTTAAAGCTGAACAGAGTTTACTCAATAGGCGCAGCCATCTGTTAGGAGTCAGCGGATTCATTCGCGCAGGTAGGCTGGAAATGACTTGGGCTTACAGCGAGAAAGTTCATCAAAGAACTACCATTGAGCGTTTGGCTTTGGGATTTATGGAGGCATTAAAAACTCTGATTGCTCACTGTCAGTCAGAAGAGTCACAAGGCTATACCCCTTCTGACTTTTCGGCTGCCAAACTCAATCAACAACAGCTTGATAAGTTCCTATCCAAAATTAACAAAGATAAAACCAAGAACACAACGAAGGAATAAAAATATAGCGGTTTGCAATTGGGTAAGGTACATAAAGAAAAAATAAACCACAGATGGACACAGATGAACACAGATATACAGCGCTTTGCATCTAAATGGAGTACACCCCTCCCCAACCCGGACCAAGGCATCGGGGAGGGTGCGCGACAGCGCGGGTGGGGTACCTCTGTACTTCACGAACTTGCAATCTGCTGTATTTGTACTTCACTCAATTGAATTGCGCTATATCTCTTTCCCAATCCCTAATCCCCAGTCCCCAATCCCCAATCCCCAATCCCCAAACCAGAGGTAGTTTAGTGAAGAATATCGAAGACCTTTATGAACTTTCGCCCATGCAACAGGGTATGCTCTTTCATACCCTTTATGCGCCAGAATCAGAACTTTATTTCGAGCAATTGCTTTGCACCCTCTCTGGGGAATTGAATTTTCCTGCATTTGTGCAGGCTTGGCAGCAGGTTGTTGCACGACACCCAGTTTTACGCAGTTCTTTTTATTGGGAAGAGATAGAAAAGCCCTTGCAAATGGTGAGTAAGCAAGTGGAACTTCCCTGGGTGGAACTGGATTGGCGTCATTTAACAGCCGATGAACAACAACAGCATCTAGAGGATTTTTTGGAAGGCGATCGCCAAAAAGGGTTTGAACTGGATGTTGCTCCCTTAATGCGCTTCACTGTCATCCACCTAGAGGAACAAACTTACCAATTTATATGGAGCCATCATCATATTCTCTTTGATGGTTGGTCAATGCAGATTGTCCTGAAAGAAGTTTTAGCTTTCTATGAAGCTAATCATCGAGGCGAACATTTACGCCTGCTTCCCTCTCGCCCTTATCGAGAGTATATTGATTGGTTACAACAAAAGGATATTGCTCAGGCAAAAAACTTTTGGCAACAAACTCTCCAGGGATTTGAGGCTCCTACCTCTTTAGGAGGGAACAGGGGACAGGGGACAGGGGACAGGGAACAAGGAAGATACGATGAGCAAGCTTTCCAATTATCTCAATCTGTAACTGAGAAGCTGCAATATGCGGCGCGACAGCATCATTTAACCTTGAATAATTTGGTGCAAGGAGCATGGGCGTTACTCCTTTCGCGCTACAACGGGGAAAGCGATGTGGTCTTTGGTGCAACTGTATCCGGCCGCCCACCGAACTTGGCAGGAGTGGATTCAATGGTTGGGCTATTGATCAACACCCTCCCCATACGGGTACAAGTTACAGCCAAGACAGAATTGTTATCCTGGCTCAAGCATTTACAAAACCAAGCATTTGAACAGGAACAGTATGCGTACTACTCCCTGGCAGAAATTCAGCGCCTAAGTGATGTTCCCCCAGGAATGCCACTGTTCGAGAGCCTTTTAGTATTTGAGAATTATCCGCTGGATTCTGCTGAACAGGAAAGCAAAAAAACTTTAGAAATTAGTCATCTTCGTTGTTTTGAACGGACGAATTATCCTATAACAGTAGTGGTGAATCCTGAATCGCAATTGTCTGGCAGGATTGTCTATGATACCAGTCGTTTCGAGGAACAGACAATTGCCCGCATGATTGGACATTTCCAAACATTACTAGAAGGAATGGCAGCCAATCTACAACAAGATATTTCCCAATTATCTCTGCTTAGTGCAGCGGAACAAGAACAATTAATTCTGCAAGAGAATCAACAAAATATAGATTCTATTCATTATAAATGTATTCATAATTTATTTGAGCAACAAGTAGAAAAAACCCCTGATGCATTAGCACTTGTATATGAAAAGGAACATTTAAGTTATCGAGAGTTGAATAACCGCGCCAATCAATTAGCCCATTACCTACAAGTGCTGGGAGTTAAACCCGAAGTACGGGTGGGAATTTGTGTCGAGCGAACGCCTTTAATGGTGATAGGAATACTCGCTATCCTCAAAGCAGGTGGCGCTTATGTTCCTCTAGATCCCGCTTATCCTACCGAAAGACTAGAGTTTATGTTAGGAGATGTACAGGCACCCATCTTACTAACGCAAACTCACTTGTGCGATCGCCGTACCCGGCGGGGCTTCGCCCATCGCCTTCCTATCCACAATCAAACTGTGGTGAATCTTGACTCAGATTGGGAAACAATTGCCCAATACAAAGAAGACAATTTATCGAGCGAAGTTAATCCAGAAAATTTAGCTTATATCATATATACCTCTGGCTCAACGGGAACACCAAAAGGAACAGAAGTTCCCCACCGTAGCATTATTGGTTTTATGTTTGGGGTTGATTACATTCAACTTGATGCAAACCAAATTTGGCTACAACATTCATCAATTTCCTGGGATGCACTAACCCTAGAACTTTGGACGCCCTTGCTTTACGGGGGGCGTTGTGTGCTTTACCCAGACAAAATTCCTACACCTGAAAGCTTAAGCCGCATTATCCAAGAACAGGAGGTTAACACCCTGTTTCTGACTACGGCTTTATTCAATCTCATGATTGACACGATGCCTGAAGGTTTGTCAGGAGTTAAACAACTACTGTTTGGGGGAGAATCCGTTTCTATACCTCATGTTCGTCGTGCCTTAGAACTATTACCTGGAACCCAAATTATTCATGCTTATGGTCCTTCGGAATGTACAGTTTTTACCTCTTGTTACCCGATTCCTAAAGAACTTGCTCAAAATGTCCATTCAATTCCCATCGGAAAACCCATCGGCGACAGAAAAGTTTACTTACTAGATGGAGATTTACACAGGGTTCCTCTTGAGATTCCTGGGGAACTTTATGTGGGTGGGGCGAGTGTTGCTAGAGGTTACTTAAATCAACCAACATTAACCCGTGAAAGATTTATTCCTAATCCTTTTGTTGAGGGTGAAACACTTTACAAAACCGGAGATTTAGTCCGCCGTCTCCCTGATGGGAATCTGGAATTTCTAGGTCGAATTGATACACAAGTTAAGATTCGGGGTTTTCGCATCGAATTAGAAGAAATTGAGGCAGTTTTAATTCAACAGCCAGGTATAAAGCAAGTCGTAGTCATTGCGCGGGAAGATGAACCTGGAAATAAGTATTTAGTTGCCTATCTCCTGACCAAGGATAACCCACCAACTGCTAGCACTCTGCGAAACTTCTTCAAGAAAAAGCTACCTGACTACATGATTCCCGCCGCTTTCGTATTTCTTGAGGAATTCCCTCTAACTCCTAATGGTAAGATAAATCGCCGTGCTTTGCCTGCTCCAGATGCTTCCCAAAGAAGCTTAGACGTTGATTTTGTTGCTCCTCGCACGTCTACCGAACAAGAATTAGCCACAATTTGGACTGAAGTTCTCAGATTAAAACAGGTTGGAATTCACGATAACTTTTTCGAGTTGGGTGGACATTCTTTACTCGCAACCCAAGTCGTTTCTCGATTAAGAGAGGCCTTTTCTCTAGATTTTCCTCTGCGTTATCTGTTTGAAAATCCAACCATTGCTGAACTTGCCCAAAAACTGATTACTCAACAGATTGAACAAGCAGAAAATGATGCCCTATCACAGATTTTAGGAGAAGTCGATCAGTTATCAGAGGAAGAAGTAACCCAGCAACTACTTTTTTAAAGATTTAAGACTGACACACACTCTACCAATTCTTGGCGTTCTTGGCGTCTTGGCGGTAGCCTCCGGCACGCCGCTGCGCGTCTACGATAAATTAAGCTTTTTGGCATTTTTGGTCATTCCTAAGATTAAATCAGTTACCAATTCTATTAATTAAAAAAACTAACGATTATGAGCGATATACTAAAACGTCTTCAAAATCTTTCGCCAGAAAAGCGAGAATTAGTCCTACAAAAACTGAAAAAGCAACAGCAATCTCCACAAAATAATAGCAGGTTCACTCCACCCCTAACACCCGTATCGCGGGAACAACCCCTTCCCCTCTCCTTTGCCCAACAAAGACTGTGGTTTCTCGACCAACTAGAAGGCGAAAATTGCGTCTACAATGTCCCGTTTTTCTTGCTACTTAACGGATTTCTTAATAAAGCTGCTTTAGAACAAACTATTAGAGAAATTGTTCAACGTCATGAAGTGTTACGCACCACCTTCGCAGTTGTCAATGAATCGCCGATACAGGTGATTCACGCTCATCCCGAGCAGACAATACAACTGCTAGACTGGCGACAATTGACAAAAGAAAACCAGTTACGGAAAGCACAGCAGTTAGCCACAGAAGAATTGCAACAGCCTTTTGATTTATCAAATCCACCTTTGTTGCGGGTAAAGTTATTACAACTGGCTGACCAATCCCATCTGCTATTGCTCGTCATCCATCATATCGTTTGTGATGGTTGGTCAATGGACATATTCCGCCATGAATTGTTCACCCTGTATACCGCATTTTGCGTTGGACAAGCGTCTCCCTTAGCGGAATTATCGCTACAATATGCCGATTTCGCCCACTGGCAAAGACAATGGCTACAGGGAGAGGTTCTCCAAACCCAACTCAATTACTGGCAAAAACAATTAGCCGCAGTCCCGCCCCTGTTAGAATTACCCACAGATAAACCCCGCCCTTCAGTTCAAAGTTTCAGGGGGCGTAGCGAGTTTTTGAAACTCAATCAAGATTTAACACAGAAGTTGAAGCGCTTGAGTCAGGAGTCAGGAACCACGCTGTTTATGACAATACTTGCAGCATTTACGCTCTTACTGTCGCGCTACAGTGGACAAGAGGATATTGTCGTTGGTTCTGCGATCGCCAATCGTAACCGTCGTGAAATAGAACCACTGATTGGCTTTTTTGTCAATACCCTAGCTTTGCGTACCAACCTGCAAGGGAATCCAAGTTTCTTAGAATTACTCAACCGGGTGAAGCAAGTCACCTTGGATGCTTATGACCATCAAGACTTACCTTTTGAGAAACTAGTCGATGAATTAGGCTTAGAGCGATCGCTTTCTCATCATCCCTTATTTCAAGTAGCTTTTGGCTTGCAAAATCAAACTCAGCAGCAACTTGAAATCAATGGATTAACTGTTACCCGTTTTGAGTGGGAAAACACGACGACTCTGTTTGATTTGTCGCTGATTTTTCGAGAAACGCCCCAGGGATTGATAGGAGAATGGGAATATGCAACAGACTTGTTTGAAGCTAAAACCATTCAACGGATGGCGGGACATTTTGAAGTTCTGCTTGAGGGAATTGTTGCTAACCCTCAACAACCTATTCATTCTTTACCGTTGCTTACACAAGGTGAACATCAGCAACTGCAAATCTGGAATCAAACTCAAACTGATTATCCCCAGGATAAAACTCTAGTTGACCTGTTTGAAGCTCAAGTTGCCAAAAACCCTGAACATCTCGCTTTGGTGTTTGAATCCCACCGACTTACTTACCAGCAACTGAATCAAAAAGCAAACCAACTCGCTCATTATCTCATTCAAAATCACCAAATTAAGCCAGACACCTTAATTGGTATCTGCGTTGAACGTTCCCTTGAGATGATTATTGGTGTACTCAGTATCCTCAAAGTAGGTGGGGCTTATGTGCCGATTGACCCCAATTATCCCAAAGAACGGATTGGCTTCATGTTGGAAGATTCTGGGACATCGGTGTTGCTGACCCAAAGTTTCCTCAAGGATGAATTACTTGGCGCGAACTTGAAACACTCACCTCAAGTCATTTGTTTGGATAAGGAAACTTTTGCCGAAGAATCAACAGATAATCCCAGTCCAAAAAGTACACCTGATGATTTAGCTTACGTCATCTATACTTCTGGTTCGACAGGACGACCGAAAGGGGTAATGATTTCGCATCAAGCAATTGTCAATCTCAGCTTGGCTTGGGCGAAAACTTTTCAAGTTCAACCCCAAAGCCGATTGCTTCAGTTTGGTTCTTTTAGTTTTGATTTGTCTATTGCAGAAATTGCTACTACCTTCGTGACTGGTGCTTGCTTGTATCTTGCCAACAAAGACACTTTGTTACCCAGTCAAATCTTGGTTGACTTCTTAGTCCAGCATAAAATTACCCATAGCTTTTTATCTCCTTCGGCGTTATCTGTCTTACCTCAAGCAACCTTAAGCGATTTGCAATGCTTAACCGTTGGTGGTGAAGCTTGCTCAGCCGAATTAGTGACACAATGGGCAACAGGACGGCGTTTCTTCAATTGCTACGGACCCACGGAATCTACGGTGAATGCTGCGATCGCTCTAGTTCAACCCAATGGGAAAAAACCACCCATCGGTCAACCTTTGCCGAACATCCGCATCTACATTTTAGATGCATACAATCAACCATTACCCCCTGGCATTCCTGGAGAATTGTGCATTGCTGGCGTTGGATTAGCACGAGGCTATCTCAATCGTCCTGAAACTACCGCCGAAAAATTCATATGTGTTGAATTATTCGGTAAAACTGAGCGAATTTACAAAACTGGCGACCTGGCAAGATGGTTGCCAGATGGTAACTTAGAATACCTAGGACGGATTGACAACCAAGTAAAACTGCGGGGCTTCCGCATCGAATTGGGTGAAATTGAATCGCTATTATTACATCATCCATCAGTTAAAGAAGCTGTCGTCATTTTATATGAACCTGATAATAGTCCTAGGTTAGTGGCATATGTCACGGCGGCGGAAAAATCTGTCAATTTAGGGGGTCAACTCAAGGATTACCTCAAAACTCGCCTGCCGAATTATATGGTTCCTAGCCAGATTATGGTATTGGATAGGTTGCCTCTTACCCCTAACGGTAAACTAGATCGGCAATGTCTACCAGCAGCAGATATAGCTACCTCCACTGATTGGGAAATGCCAGTGACTCCAACAGAAGAACTGCTGGCTAGTTTATGGCAGGTTCTTTTAAAAGTGAAATCTGTTGGTCGCCCTGACAACTTCTTTGAACTGGGTGGACATTCTCTATTAGCTACCCAATTGGTTGCCCGTATTCGTGACAGTTTTGGCGTAGAATTGCCTGTCCGCAAGGTATTTGAGCAGAGCATTTTGTCTGAGTTGGCAACAGAAATTGACAAAGCCGCTTCCGGGCTTACCTTACCTCCCATCGCATCACAACCTGAAAATGCTCCTAAAATGTCCTTTGCCCAATCAAGACTCTGGTTTTTAGCCCAACTTGAAGGGACAGGAACCTCGGCTACGTACAATATGCCAATGGCTCTGCAACTTGAGGGCAATTTGAATATAGAGGCGTTGCGTGCAAGTTTCGCGTATTTGCTCAAACGCCATGCTAGTTTACGCACATATTTTCCAGTCTTGGAGGGAGAGCCGCAAGTCGTCGTCCAAAATCCAGAGGATATAGAAGTGTTGGCGATTGCAGACTTACAGGAACTCGATCCCCACACTCAAGCAGAAACGGTACAACGGTTAGCTGATAGCCATGCCCAAGAACCCTTTGACTTAAATGCTGGTCCGGTGTTCAAAGCAAAACTGCTGCAACTTACACAGCAGAAATATGTGTTGCTTATTAATATGCACCACATTATCAGCGACGGCTGGTCAATGGGTGTATTTAAGCGGGAATGGCAACAAGCTTACTGTGCTTTCGCTCAAGGTCAAGCTCCAAATTGGCAAGAGTTACCAATTCAGTATAGTGATTATGCAGCTTGGCAGCGCAGTTGGTTACAAGGGGATATTTTAGCAAACCAGGAAAATTACTGGAAACAACAACTCAGCGATGCTCCCCCGTTGCTGGAGTTACCCACTGACCATCCTCGTCCCGCTTTGCAAAGTTACCGAGGTGCCCAAGAAGAATACTGTTTAAGCAATAAACTAACTTCATTGCTCAAAGCGCTGAGTCAAGAACAGGGGGTAAGTTTGTTTATGACCCTGTTGACGGCTTTTAGTATTTTACTATCTCGTTACAGTCGGCAAGACGACTCATGTATTGGTTCTTCCATTGCTAACCGCACCCATAGCTATACAGAAGGGTTAATCGGCTTTTTTGTCAATACCTTGGTATTGCGTAGCAAAATCAAGCCAGAGCAAAGCTTTAGCGAGTTACTCCAACAAACCCGCCACACTTGCTTAGATGCTTATGCTCATCAAGATATTCCCTTTGAGTATTTGGTAGAACAGTTACAACCAGAACGCAGTCTGAGCCATAACCCCTTATTCCAAGTCATGATGGTGTTGCAAAACACGGAAAGTGCGGGGACGAATGTTAATTTACCAGGGCTTAATATTCAATACTTGGAGCAAAGTTATCCATTTGCCAAGTTTGATTTGACACTGTATCTTTGCGAAAGGGGCGACCAACTGCACTGTATGTGGGAATATGCCACCGATTTATTTGAGGCTGAAACGATTAGGCGCATGGCAAGACACTTGGAGGTTTTGCTCGAAGCCATTGCCCAACATCCCCAACAGCCCATCAGTACTCTACCCTTAATCACAACAGCAGAAATCCAACAACTGCAAGTTTGGAATCAAACCGGTATCAACAACAAAGACCAGACTCTGGTGACTCTGTTTGAACAACAGGTAGCAAAAACGCCTGATAACATTGCAGTGGTGTTTGAAGATTGTAGCCTGAGTTATCAAGAACTAAACCAAAAAGCTAATGTGCTTGCCCACTACCTGTTGCAACTCAAAAAAGAGCAACAGTTACCTAACAACCCATTGATGGCGATTTGCGTAGAGCGAACACTGGAAATGGTCATCGGTATCTTTGCTATCCTCAAAGCAGGTGGAGCTTATGTGCCGATTGATCCGAGTTATCCTCAAGAACGCATTCATTTAATGCTCGAAGATAGTAATGCCTCTGTATTACTAACAACAAAATCTATTAAAAAGCAACTTCCTCTAGAAAAACTGCAAAATTCCTGTCAAGTCGTGTTTCTGGAGCAAGAAACATCAGCTAATCAGTCAACGGACAATCCCAACTTACAAAGTAGCCCTGATGATTTAGCTTATGTCATTTATACTTCTGGTTCCACAGGGCGACCTAAAGGTGTTGCCATTGCACACTATAGTCCGGTAGTTCTGCTCAAGTGGGCGCATTCAGTCTTTAGCGCAGAACAGCTTGCAGGTGTGTTAACATCAACCTCAATTTGTTTCGACCTCTCCATCTTTGAAATTTTTGTCCCCCTGACTCAAGGTGGTAGTGTCATTGTGGTTGAAAATGCACTCTACATTGAGCAAGCACGTAAAAGTATTGTACCGATTACGTTGATTAATACTGTACCAAGTGCTGCTGCTGAACTGCTCAATATGAATGCTATTCCGGCAAGTGTTCAAGTTATCAATTTAGCTGGCGAACCATTAAAAAATAGTTTGGTACAGGCTTTATATCAATCCACATCTGTGACAGAAGTTTATAATCTCTATGGTCCTTCTGAAGACACAACTTACTCGACTTTTACAAAAGTTGCCAAAAATGCTCAGCATGAACCAACTATCGGTAAGGCGATCGCCAACACCCGCACTTATATTCTAGATAGCTACAACCAACCCCTTCCTCCTGGTATTCCTGGGGAACTGTGCATTGCAGGTGCAGGTTTAGCACAGGGCTATTTGAATCGTCCCGATCTAAGCGCTGAAAAATTCATTCACCTCAACTTGTTCAACCAAACTGAGCGGATTTATAAAACTGGCGATTTAGCTCGTTGGCTACCTGACGGCAATCTGCAATACTTAGGTCGCATCGATCATCAAGTTAAACTTCGTGGTTTTCGGATTGAATTAGGTGAAATTGAAGCGTCATTAGTCAAACATCCAAAAATTAAGGAAGCAGTTGTCATTGTACGGGAGGACACTGATTTTGATCAACGTCTAGTGGCATATATTGTCCCAACACCAATAGAGGATGACAATCTCCAAGGTCAACAGGTAGATTTGTGGCAGCAAGTATTTAATGATACTTACTCCGACAACCCTAATTCACCAGACGATCCAACTCTCAATCTAGCTGGCTGGAATGACAGATATACGGGACAACCGTATCCCAAAGCAGCGATGCAAGAATGGAGAGATACAATAGTTGACCAAATTCTGGAACTTGAACCAAAACGAGTTTGGGAAATTGGTTGCGGCACGGGAATGTTATTGTTTAAAATTGCACCTCATACTCAGCATTATCTAGGGACAGATTTTTCACCGGGCGCATTGCAGTATATTGAACAACATCTCAAACGACAGTTTCTTGATGACATTACCTTAAAAGCCAGTGCAGCTCACGAGTTTGACGGCATTGAAACGGGTGCTTATGACTTGGTGATCATGAATTCTGTCATCCAGTATTTTCCCTCCTTGGATTACTTTTTGCAAGTTTTGGAGGGGGCTGTCAAAGCTGTGACTACGCAGGGAGCAATCTTTATTGGAGATGTGCGAAATCTCCATCTGCTGGAAGCTTTCCACACCGCAGTTGAATTTTATCGCGCCCCCGATGACTTATCAATCAAGGATTTGCGTCAACAGATTCAAAAAAGCATCCGCACCGAAGGTGAATTACTGATTGATCCTGATTTCTTTATCGCCCTCAAACAAAGATTTCCTCGGATTAGTCATGTGCAGATTCAATTAAAACGGGGTTATGCTCAGACGGAGATGAGCCGTTTTCGTTATGACGTTGTTTTACATTTGGATCAGACAAATACTCCCGTCGCGGAACCTGAATGGTTAGATTGGCAAGCGCAACAGTTGAATCTGGAAACAATCGAGAGAATTTTAACAACTCAGCAACCGGATTTGCTAGGCATTAAAGATATTCCTAATGCGCGTCTGACTTCCGAAATGGTGTTGTTAGAACAAATTGCTCAATTAGATGGTACTGTTTCAGACTTGAAAGCAGCAGTTGCACAAGCCAAATTAGGGATAGAACCTGAAGCCTTCCGAACTTTAGCGCAAGATTTGCCCTATACGCCTTTCATACAATATAGTTCTACAGAATTTGCCTGTTACGATGTTGTTTTTCAAAGAAATATCCCCGGACAGGTGACACTACCACGATTTGCAACAACAAACCATCTGCGCCTGAAACCTTGGCAACATTACGCAAATCAACCGTTGCAATATCGCACTCCTCAAGTTGATCCAGAGTTATTAGCCGAATGGCGAGATTTTCTGAAAAAAAATCTCCCCGAATATATGATTCCTAACCATTTCACTGTCTTAGAAAAACTACCACTGACGCCGAATGGAAAAGTAGACCGCAAAGCATTAAGAGCACCAGATACGGCAGTTGCAGCAAAAGACATCGAATTACCTGTAACAGAAACAGAAAAATTGCTGGCTCAACTATGGGCAAAGCTGCTTAAATATGAAGTCATAGCCCGACAAGACAACTTCTTCAATTTAGGAGGTCATTCCCTATTAGCCACCCAACTGATTGCCCGCATCCGTGATAAATTCAAAGTGGAATTGCCCCTGCGGAAGATATTTGAATTCCCCACCCTTAATGAATTGGCGAATTACCTTGATACCTGCATTTGGGTTAATTCCATTGACGAAAGTATGCAGCCTCTCAACTCAGACGAAGAGGAAATTGAACTTTAAATTACAACCCTTAAACTACAACAGTTGAAAACACGTCCTCAAGTAAATTTTATCGTTTAATCAGAAACTTAACCTATGATTGCCCTATCTGATTCCACTTTTCTTACTCCTGAAGCATACCTGCAACTAGAAGAAAAAAGCAACATCAAGCACGAATATATTGATGGTCAAGTTTACGCAATGGCGGGAACAACTGACACCCATAACACCATTGCCCTAAACCTCGCTTTATTGATTCGTAACCACTTGCGAGGGTCAGACTGTCGAGTTTACTTTGCCGATATTAAAGCCCGTCTTGAAAGACGTAACCGCTTTTATTACCCTGATATCATCGTCACCTACAACCCTAAAGACCGAGAAACTTCCACTTATAAAAGTTTTCCTAAACTTATTATTGAAGTTTTATCCGAGTCCACAGAAGCCTTTAACAGAGGTGACAAGTTCAATGACTATCAAACTCTTGACACCTTAGAAGAATACGTTTTAGTTAACACAAAACACCATCGAGTTGAAACTTTTCGCCGTAATAAGCAAGGACTATGGGTGCTACAAACTTATACACCCGATGACCAAACCTTTGAACTCCAAAGCATTAACCTAACCGCTCCTTTTACCGACCTTTACCAGGATGTAGAATTGGAAGCGATGTCCACGACGGGCTACGCCGACGCCCATAAACCAGAACTGGGTTAAAAATGGTAAAAACTTTGAAAACCTTACTATTTACTGTTAAAAATTACTTCTACCAATTCTCTGTAAACTTGCACTAAATAATTACCTCTCTCTTCCTTGGCGTACTTGGCGTACTTGGCGGTTCATTTTTTAATATTAAGTGCATTTTCATGGAGAATTAGTATTATTGTTATCAACAGTTAACTTTGATTGTGTCCGACTAAATATTATGACAAAAAATAAGCAAATAGTTTCTTTAATGCTTCGTTTACAGAACATGGGCTGCCGAATTTGGGCTGAAGATGATAAGTTACGGATTCGTACTAGTAAAAACGCTCTCACTTCTGAACTTAAGCAGGAAATTCAAACCAACAAAGCAGATATATTAGCATTCTTAAATGCTGCCAAAGCCAAAACTGTCATGGCAGAGGAAATTCCCACTTTAACAGATGATACCCCCAAGCTTCTTTCCTTTGCTCAACAACGCCTGTGGCTGTTAGCACAACTCCAAGGGCCGTCAGCTACTTACAATATGCCGATGGCTTTACAATTGGAAGGCAACCTAAATATTGATGCTTTGCGCTCTAGTTTGGCTTATCTGCTTAACCGTCATGCCAGTCTCCGGATGTATTTTCCTACAGTGGCGGGACATCCTCAGGTTATTATCCAAAATTTAGACGACATCGAAGTTCTCACTATACAAGACTGCCGAAACTTTGAATTAGGGACTGGGAATCAAGAAACTCTTTCCCAATCCCCAGCCCCCAATCCCCAATCCCCAACCCTCCAGCGTTTAATCGATGCTGATGCTCAAGAACCGTTTGACTTAAATACTGGTCCCTTGTTTAAAGCGAAACTGCTGCAATTCAAGGAGCAGAAATATGTGTTGCTCATTAATATGCACCACATTATCAGTGACGGCTGGTCAATCGGGGTGTTTGTCCGTGAGTTACGGCAAGCTTATACCGCCTTTGCCCAACGTCAAACCCCAAACCTGGCTCCCTTACCCATTCAATACAGTGACTATGCAAACTGGCAACGAAACTGGTTACAGGGGGAGGTATTAGAAAACCAGATCAACTATTGGAAACATCAACTCAAGGATGCTTCCCCATTACTGGAGTTGCCTACCGATTATCCTCGCCCAGCACAGCAAAGCTACCGAGGCGATCGCTATTTTTACTCTCTCACGCCAGAATTAAGCACTGCTGTTAAAACCTTCAGTCAACAACAAGGGGCAAGCCTGTTTATGACCTTGTTGGCGGCTTTGAGTATTTTACTTTCTCGTTACAGTCGCCAAAACGATTTGTGTATTGGTTCTCCGATTGCTAACCGCACCCATAGCCAGACTGAAGGGTTAATCGGCTTTTTTGTCAATACCCTTGTGTTGCGTACTCAAATCAAACCTGAGCAAAGTTTTATCGAGTTCCTGCAACAAAGTCGCCAAACTTGTTTAGATGCCTATGGTCATCAAGACATCCCGTTTGAGCTTCTGGTAGAAAAGTTACAACCAGAACGCAGCATGAGTCATAATCCCTTATTTCAGGTCATGTTCACGCTGGAAAATAATGAAAGTCCCGACCTGAGTTTGCCAGGACTAGAGATTCAATGGCTCGGATTAAGTCATGCGATCGCTAAGTTTGACTTAACACTGATGGTGATGGAATATGACAACCAGTTAAATTGCTCTTGGGAATACGCTACCGATCTGTTTGAGAAGAGTACTATACAACGGATGGCGGAACGCTTTGAAGTTCTGCTTAAGGGAATTGTTGGTAACTCAAACCAACCTATTAATACTCTGCCTTTAATGACAGCTGCCGAACTTCTGCAAATACAACGCTGGAGTAAAACTCAAACCGATTATCCCCACAATCAAACCCTGGTTGACCTATTTGAACAACAAGTTGCCAAAACCCCTGATAACATTGCTGTCAGTTTTGAATCCTACAGAGAATTTTTGACAGCGAACAGTAATGGTTTAAAAACGTTAAGTTACCAACAATTGAATGAAAAAGCGAACCAACTTGCTCATTACCTGATTCAAAATCATAACATTAAACCAGACACTTTAATTGGTATCTGCGTTGAACGTTCTAGTGAGATGATTATTGGTCTACTTGGTATCCTCAAAGCTGGTGGGGCATATGTACCGCTCGATCCGACCTACCCACAAGAGCGTTTAGCTTACATGCTATCTGATTCGGGGGTATCGCTGCTGTTGACAACTGAAAAGTTAGCAACTGGATTACCTGAGCATCAAGTACATGTAGTTTGTTTAGATACAGGCTGGTCAGTTATTGCCGAACAAAGTCTAGAAAACCCGATTACCGAAACAACAGCAGCGAATTTAGCTTACGTCATCTATACATCTGGTTCAACAGGTAAACCCAAGGGTGTGATGGTTGAGCATAAGGGACTATGCAATTTAACTCAAGCTCTAATCCAAACTTTTGGCTTGCATTCTGATAGCCGCGTTCTCCAGTTTGCCTCCTTCAGTTTTGATGCTTCCATCGCAGAAATCTTGATGGCTCTAGGGTCAGGTGCAACGCTTTACCTGGGAACAAAAGACTCTCTACTGCCAGGGCAGCCATTAATTGAGCAATTACGCAATCATTGCATTACCCATATCACCCTACCACCATCGGCGTTAGCAGTTATGCCTGGGGAGAAACTTCCGGCACTACAAACAATAATTGTAGCCGGAGAAGCTTGTTCTGCTGAATTAATCAAGCAATGGTCTATTGGCAGAAACTTCTTCAATGCTTACGGACCGACAGAAGCTAGTGTCTGTGCCACGATTGCAAAATGCACCCTTGAAGACGAGAAAATATCTATTGGTAAGGCGATCGCCAATACGCAAGTTTACATCTTAGACGAAAATTTGCAACCAGTTCCGATTGGTGTGCCAGGAGAGTTGCACATCGGTAGTGTTGGATTGGCAAGAGGCTATCTCAACCGCCCAGAATTGACACAACAGAAATTTATTCCCAATCCCTTTAGCAATGAGGCGTATTCCCGGCTTTACAAAACAGGAGATTTAGGACGCTACTTGAATGACGGTAGCATCGAGTTTCTCGGTCGTATCGATCATCAGGTCAAAATTCGCGGCTATCGCATAGAACTCGGAGAAGTTGAAAATGTCTTGTCCCAGCAATCTGGAGTGCACAAAGCAGTAGTAGTTACACGAGAAGACCAACCGGATAATAAACGTCTAGTAGCTTATGTTGTACCAGAACAGAAAAACCTCGAATCATCCCAAGTAGCAGAAAATTTATCAACAGACAAAGTAGAACTATGGCCATCTGTAGCTGAATACTATGTTTATGACGAATTACTGTATTATGCTATGACCAATGACCATCGGCGCAACGATAGCTATAAAGTCGCCATTAATCAATTGGTACTAGATAAAATAGTCGTTGAAATTGGCACAGGTAAAGATGCTATTTTGTCTAGATTTTGTGCCCAAGGGGGTGCTAAGAAAATTTATGCAATTGAAAGAGACAAAGAAACCTGCCGCAAAGCAATAGCTTGTATTGAAAAATTAGGTTTAGCAGACAAAATCACAGTTATTCATGGCGATGCAACTTTAGTTGATCTCCCAGAACTTGCTGATGTCTGCGTTTCAGAAATTGTGGGAGCAATTGGTGGCTCTGAAGGAGCAGCAGTAATTATTAATAACGCTAGAAGACTTCTCAAGCCTGATGGTTTGATGATTCCTGGAAGAAGTATGACTAAGATGGCTGCTGTTACTCTCCCAGATGAAATATTACACAAGCCCAAATTTGCTGAACTTCCCGCATATTACACCAAAGAAATCTTTAAGCAAGTCGGATATCCATTTGACTTAAGGGTATGTCTTAAGAAATTCCCTCAAGCAAATGTCCTGTCTACTGTGGATGTTTTGGAAGACTTGAACTTCAATGAATATATTAGTCCAGAATTCTCCCATAGAGTGAAATTTGAAATTCAAAAAAATGGGCGAATGGATGGATTTTTAGTGTGGCTCAATTTGCATACTATTGCCGGAGAAGAAATAGATATTCTCGAACATGAACATTGCTGGCTGCCTGTTTATTTTCCATTGTTTGAACCAGGAATTGCGGTTGAATGCGGTGATGTCATCCAAGCAGTTTGTTCCAGAAGACTCTGCGAAAATAATCTCAACCCAGATTATTTAATGAAAGGTCGTTTGCTGAAAAGGAATGGAGAAAGTATTGACTTTGAATATGTCTCCTATCACTATAAAAATAATTTCCGGCAAACACCCTTTTATCAACGATTATTTGCTGACTATGACAACACAAAAAATAATAAACCAGGTAATTTAACACAGTCATTGAGGGCTAATCTTCAGGAACTATTGCCCGACTACATGATACCCTCCACCTTTGTTTTGCTAAACAAACTACCCTTAACACCAAGCGGCAAGGTAGACCATCGCGCTTTACCCGCTCCCAATTTTGGGGTTCAAGGCTCATATACAGCCCCACGCAACGAAGTTGAAAAACAACTAGCACAGGTATGGTCTGCTGTACTCGAACGTCAAGAAATTGGCATTCATGATAACTTTTTCGACTTGGGCGGTCATTCTTTATTAGCAGTAAAACTGCTCAATAATATTCAACAGGTGTTTGGGCAACAACCTTCCTTAAGCAGTTTATTTCAAAACCCGACTATTGCTCAACTGGCACAACAACTTTGTCATACCGAGGTTCAATCCCATCCCGATTTACTATCACTCCAACATGACGGAGATGCAGCCCCTCTATTTTGTCTTCCTGGCGCAAACGGACACGGCTTCTATTTTCGAGATTTAGCCAGAAATTTAGGAACTGAACGACCAGTTTATGGACTCGAAACTCCAGGAAGAGACGGACTGAACTCACTCCCTAACTCAGTAGCAGCCCATGCAAGTCAATTGATTGAGCTATTACGTCAACAGCAAGCTAAGAGCCCATACATACTAGCAGGATACTCTTCAGGTTGTGCTGTTGCCTTTGAAATAGCTTCCCAACTGGAACAGCAAGGTGAAAAGGTGGGTTTACTGGCTATCTTTGACGCCGGACTGGTTTCTCACCCTCAGTACTTAACTCATAGAGCAGATATTGATTGGATTTGGCAATCGATTCAACGAATTGAAGCCTTAAAGGGAATTTCTTTAGGACTGAAATACGATGATTTAGCTGCTCAAAACGATGACCAAGCCCGTTGGGAACTGGCAGCAGAGTATTTATACCAACATAATATCCTACCAGAACACTCAACCCTTTCTTTACTGAAAACCAATATGCAAGTGATGAAAGTACTGACGCTTAATTACGCGAATTATCAGCCTCATCATCAAATTTCTGCCCCTATTGTTTTATTCCGGGCTCAAGAAGTTCATGAGATGCTTGTGCAAGAACACCAAGCCTTTTCCGATTACAATCTACCGGATTGGGGATGGCAAGCTTATACTCAAAAGCCTGTCAAAATCATATCTGTACCTGGTAACCACGGTCAAATGCTTTATGAACCCAATGTAAAAATGTTAGCCACAGAATTACAGGCAGTGATGGTAGATGAAACAGAGTAGAGATTCACTCAAATCCAGACTATCAATCATTAAAAAGGCGATCGCGTGCGTCGCGGCTGGTTTGCAGCATTGTCCACAATCATTAACCATATCATCAAAGGTGCATTATTCTGACTTTCTTAATTATGAATTACGAAATACCATAAAATAATTTGATCAAAGGACTAATGGAAACTCTTCCTATCAAAATTTCTGATGAAACCCTGCGGGATGGAGAACAACAAGTAGGCATTTTCTTCTCTAACCCAACTAAACAAAAACTTGCCCATCTGATTGCTCAAACGGGAGTTCATGGATTTGCCATCATGCCCCGTGTTTGTGAGCAAGAAGAAGAGCTAGTCAAATCATTAGTATCAGACGGATTGGATAGTCTGATCACTGCTTCTACTATGATGGGAAAGCAGTACATCGATCAAGCCAAAATGTACGGAGTTAAACGCATCATACTTTTCTACGGACTTTCTGATCGCCTGCTGTTTCTCAGAGATCCTCAGATCCGTTTGTTGAACGAGTTTAAAGGAAAAACCATTGATGACAATATCCCAACAAAAGTAATCGAGAGAATTCGCCAAAACGCTATTGATCTGATTGTCGAAAATTTGCGCTATGCTACTACGGTTGCTGGGCTCACCGTAGACTTCGCCGCCGAAGATGCCTCAAGAGCCGATTTTGACTTTTTAGTGGAATGTATCCGCTCATGCAGCCCTTATATCGAACACTTTATGCTCTGTGATACAGTCGGAGTTCTCAGTCCAGAAAAGAGCTATGTCTGGATTAACGACCTACTCCAATCCACCACAGGAGTAGCTTTCGGGGTACACTACCACAATGACATGGGCTTGGCTCTGGAAAATACTCTCCAATCCGTCACAGCCGGAGCAACTTTGGTATCGGGTACTTTTTGCGGAATTGGTGAACGAGCCGGAAATGTTGCCCTTGAGCAGGTGTTGAACGGGTTGCGAGTCCGCTTCGGAATTGAAGTCAAGGGGATTAACTATGATGCGATCGCCCCCGTGACGGATTACATTGAGCAACTGGGTGTTCGTCCCGCTGCCCCTTACTCTCAAACTGCTCAACGCCATGAATCAGGTATCCATATCAATTCTTTGTTTTCTGATCCCAAAAGCTATGCAGTATTTCCTTATAATACGATAGACGTTGTATTTGGCAAATGGAGTGGAGTCAGTAATTTCCAATATCTATTTGAAAAGCAACTGCAAAATCCTCAACCGAGAGAACAATACGAGAAAATGCGCTCAGTGATCAAATCTCTTGCTACTGAACAAGAACGCTATTTTACAGCCAATGAGGTGTTAGAGCTATGGGAAAATGGTGTCTTTGAATAATCTATTGTAAGAATTGAGAACTCAGAATATGCCCTACAGCACGCTGCTTTGTATCTCCTCCACTAGACGCTGCACTAAGACGATGTTTGGAAAGTGTCGTCTTGTAGCAAAATTTATCGATGATCCCCCTAAATCCCCCTTAAAAAGGGGGACTTTTACCCCCCTTTTTAAGAGGGGCTAGGGGGGAGCAAGTAAAATATTTGATACTTCTCAAACATCCTCTAACGCCTCCAACGCGCTTACGCTTACAGGATTCAGAATAGTTAAAGAATCAGCAGAATATTTGATAAATCAATATACCAATCATACTGGATTCCTTCTAAAGGATGACTTCTGATTCCTACGTGCTGAATTCTTAAAACCCATCAGTCAACCTTAAGAGGCTAAACTAATTTTTAAAATATGCAATCTACAACTTTTCTTCATAAAACCTCAACAAATGATTCTTCGCCGGGTTTTAATCAATTCTGGGAGAATGTCAAAGCGCTCACAGGGTCTTACTGGTATCCAACAGAGGCACAAGGAAGAGCATTTTCAGATGTGATTCGTTCATGGGCAATGCTCATTCTCCTAATATTATTAATCGTCGCGCTCGTAGCAGTAACAGCGTTTAATAGCTTTGTTAACCGCTATTTGCTCGATATTATCACTGAAGAAAAGGATTTGACCAAATTTGTTGATACGTTATTGGTTTACGGTGTTGCCCTTTTCTTCGTAACGCTTTTAGTAGGATTTTCTAAATTTGTTAGAAAGCAAATTGCTCTTGATTGGTATCAATGGCTAAATAATTCTATTTTAGAAAAATATTTGAGTAATCGTGCTTATTATAAAATCAACTTTAAATCCGATGTTGATAACCCAGATCAACGGATATCTCAAGAAATCGAACCCCTTACCAGAAATGCTCTCACTTTTTCGGCTACTTTTCTAGAAAAAGTGCTGGAAATGACCACTTTTTTAATAATTCTCTGGTCTCTTTCCCAATGGATTGCAATTGCATTGGTTGGTTATACCATAATAGGCAATTTAATTGCTGTTTACTTGGCTCAAGAATTGAATAAGATTAAGCAAGAAGAACTCGAATTTGAAGCCGATTATACTTATAGCCTAACTCACGTTCGGAATCATGCAGAATCAATAGCTTTTTTTCAGGGAGAAAAACAAGAATTAAATATAATTCAACGAAGATTTAATAATATTATTAAAAGTGCTAGACGCAAGATAAATTGGGAGATAACTCAGGATATTTTTAACAGAGGATATCAGGCTGTTATCCAAATATTTCCATTTATCGTATTCGGACCTTTACAGATTAGAGGTGAAATTGATTTTGGAGAAATTGCCCAAGCCAGTTTAGCTTGTAATCTGTTTGCCACTGCTATGGCAGAATTAATCAGAGAATTTGCAACTTCAGGACGATTTTCCAGTTATGTTGAGCGTTTAGCTGAGTTGTCCGATGCGTTGAAAGCTGTGACGCAACAGCCAGAGAACGTGAGTACCATCAAAACAATAGAAGAAAACCGTCTGGCTTTTGAGAATGTCACCTTACAAACGCCAAACTATGAACAGGTTATCGTCGAAGATTTGTCACTCGTTGTTCAACCAGGCGAAGGTTTATTGATTGTTGGACCGAGTGGACGAGGAAAAAGTTCTCTGTTGAGAGCGATCGCTGGTTTGTGGAATGCGGGAACTGGTCGTCTGGTGCGTCCTCCCCTAGAATCCGTCTTATTTTTGCCTCAACGTCCTTATATAATTCTGGGAACATTGCGCGAACAGTTACTCTATCCTCATACAACTCGTCAAATGAGCGATGCAGAACTCGAAGAAGTTTTGCACCAAGTTAACCTACAAAATTTGCTAAATCGAGTCGAAGGCTTTGATACAGAAGTCCCTTGGGAGAATATTTTATCGCTGGGAGAACAACAACGCTTGGCTTTTGCACGATTATTAATTACTCATCCCAGCTTTACTATTTTAGATGAAGCAACCAGTGCTTTAGATTTGACAAATGAAGGCAATTTATATGAACAATTGCAATCAACTCAAACAACTTTTATCAGTGTTGGACATCGAGAGAGCTTGTTTAATTATCATCAATGGGTTCTGGAACTTTCACAAGATTCCAGTTGGCAACTTCTGACTGTCCAAGATTATCGCCTTCAAAGAGTCAACGAAATTATTACTAATCCCCCCGAAAAGTCTCAAATTACAGAAGTCCAAGCTTCTAATTCTCCCGAAAACCCCCAAATGACAATAGATGTTTCACTAGAAAATCAATCCATAAGTCAATCAGAAATCAGCGCCAGTTCAGGGCTTTCTCATCAGGAAATGCAGAGATTAACAGGCACTTCCATTAATACCATCAGAAGCAAGGCAAGCCTGGGCAAGTCCATCACAACTAAAGATGGCGTAACCTACCGCTATGACAAAGACCGCAAGGTGTTGAAATGGGTGAGAATTTAGCGGCTACTCATACTTTTTACAATCAGTTTTTGTAAAGACCGCGCTTTCTGTACGTATCCAACTTTAAGTGCTTTGTACACTCGTTTTTGTAGGTGGAATAAGTTACGGCGCAATTTCTTCCACGGTAAATTTATCCAAAATTTACTAGGAATTCTACTGTTTAACTGTCTTAACTATCTACTTAATTGTTTTAACTACTATAGGATTCCTCCTTCATATTTTTTAAAGAGACGTAGGGTGGGCAATGCTCATCAAAACCCAGAGATAACCTAGATATCGTGGGCATTGCCCACCCTAAAGATACTGTTTAACTGTCTTAACTATCTACTTAATTGTTTTAACTACTATTGCATTTGCTTGATTAAGGTGAGACAATGTATACTGCAAAACATATTTCGTGAAAAACTACCATCTGCAATCATCCAAGATGGTGTGGACAGACATTCATAATCAGGGTTGAAAGAGAACGACTTTATTTAATTAAGTATTAATTTTGTGTAAAAAATCCAGAATCAGGTAAACGAAGTTCCGGTCAATTTCTAACAATCGAAACAACCCCAAATATTAATCAAGAACACTCGTCAAAAACTATTAATACAAAAACCAACTTCCAATGAGAAAGTCATCCAGATTGTCAAAGAACAAATTTTCAGGAGAATATCGCTGATGCAGTTAAATAGTTATAGCGAGTCTTTAGCTTCAAGTCAGAAAATTTTTCAGATACAGGAAGTAGAAATTGCTATCCGATCAAGTTTGACTGTTGACGATTGTGTAGTCATACAGAGGCAGACGGAAAAGTCAAAACAAGAGTTAGTTGCTTATGTAGTTCCATCAGGTTTATTTGTACCAGAACAATTGTTATCTCACTTGCAAACAATTCTGCCTAGCGAATCGATACCCAAGGCAATTGTGCCAGTTTCCGCCATACCCTTAACAGATACAGGGCGCATAGATGAAGCTACTCTAACTACTTTAGGAGTTATTGACTCTGAGTTGATGCTTCGTCTAGAAAAGCAACTACAGTCATTGTCAGAAATTGAACGTGTTGCGGTAGTTGTCGAACCTCAAGTTAAAAGAATTCCTCCTATACATTTAGAGGATTTACTACCTGAAAATCAAGCGAACGCCTCTTCTGATAGCCAGCAAAAGGTACAAGCAATCACACCCAGTCAAAAGGTAGAAGACAGTAGCTTGTCCTCCTCAAAAAAGCTAGCCATTAGTTATGGGGAACCACTGCAATATCCCCAAGACGCTCCCAAAACTTTAGCACAAGTACTACAACGAGCCGCTGAAAGTTCAACTAAAGGTATCATCTACATTCAGCCTGATGGCACTGAGAAAGTTCAGTCTTATAGCAAGCTATGGCAAGACGCCCAACAGATTTTAGCTGGATTGAGAAAGTTAGGACTCAAGCCTCAAGACAAAGTAATTTTTCAACTTGACGACAATCAAGATTTCATCTGTGCTTTTTGGGGTTGCGTCCTAGGGGGCTTTGTTCCGGTACCAATATCCACAGCCCCAAGCTACGAGCAAGTTAACACTACCACCAGCAAACTACAGAACACTTGGCAGATGCTAGGGAAACCTATTGTTATAACAAGCGCTTCTTTAGCCCCCAAAATTGCTAATTTATCAAGGCTTTTGAATTTAGAAAAATTTCAAGTCGCAACTATTGATAAGTTGCGTGAGTGCGAAGGGGATTTTCACTTACATCAAAGTCAGCCAGAGGATTTGGCGATTTTGCTTTTGACTTCTGGAAGCACGGGTACACCCAAAGCTGTTATGCAGAGTCATGGCAGCTTGATTAGTCGTAGTGCTGGCAGTGCTATGATAAATAATTTTACGCAAGAAGATGTCTCTTTGAATTGGTTTCCCCTAGACCATGTTGGAGGTCTGGTGATGTTCCATGTTCGGGATGTCTATCTACGTTGCCAGCAAATCCATGCTCCTACAAAGTTAGTTTTAGAACAACCTACAAGATGGTTAGATTGGATTTCCCAGTATCGCGCCACGATTACTTGGGCACCTAATTTTGCCTATGGGCTAATCAATGAGCAACTAGAAAACCTAAAAACCAAGGTAACTTCTAAATGGGATTTATCTTCAATGCGATTTATTCTCAATGGAGGTGAAGCCATCGTCGCCAAAACAGCAAGAAGATTTATGCAGTTACTGGAACCATCTCACTTGCCTAGCACGGCAATGCACCCTTCATGGGGAATGTCTGAGACATCTTCAGGAGTTACCTTTTCTGACAGTTTTTTGTTGAACTCAACTACAGATGAACAAAAATTTGTAGAAGTGGGATCGCCTATTCCCGGATTTGCCATACGAATTGTAGATGCCCAAAACCAAGTAGTTGAGTCCGAGACAATTGGGAGGGTTCAGGTAAAAGGTGCTTCCGTCACTTCTGGTTACTATCAGAATCTCCAAGCTAACCAAGAAGCTTTTACCCCCGATGGCTGGTTTAATACGGGAGATTTAGGATTTCTTCGGGAAGGGCGTTTAACGATTACCGGGCGGCAGAAAGATGTAATTATCATTAATGGACTCAATTACTACTGCCACGAAATCGAAGCCGCCGTCGAAGAAGTTGAAGGCGTAGAAGTCTCTTATACAGCTGCGTGTGCAGTGAGAGAACCGAGAATTAATACTGATAAATTAGCTATCTTTTTCAATACTTCTTTTTCTGACGATGGCAGTTTGGTGAATATCCTGAAGGAAATTCGCACTTCTGTAGTCAACAGCCAGCAAGTAAATCCAGATTATCTCATTCCAGTAGATAAGGAAATTATTCCCAAAACAAACATTGGCAAAATCCAGCGTACTCAACTGAGCCAGCGCTTTTTGGCAGGAGAGTTTAAATCAATTATTAAACGGATTGATATATTACTTGGTAACGCCAATACCATTCCCAACTGGTTCTACCGTCAAGTATGGCAGCCCAAATATCCCATTACTTTTAATTCTTCTTTATCTATTATTAATCCCACTCTAGTATTTCTAGATTCTTCGGGACTGGGGGCATATTTATGTCAAATCTTGTCAGAGAAGAACCTGCCATACATAACTGTTTCACCCGGAGAAGATTTCCGAAAAATCAATCGCTCACACTACACAATCACTTCAGGAAAAGCGAAGGACTATCAACTCTTATTTGAATCTCTAGCAGCAGATAACATTATCATTGGGCAGATACTTCACTTATGGACTTATGACCAATATATTGGCGAAGTCAAAAGCCTTGATGCCCTCGAACAAGCACAAGAGCAAGGAATATACAGTTTATTATTCTTAGTTCAAGCTTTAGCCAATGTTCAGGGTTCTGATAATTCTGTTCAATTACTATTTATTTCTTCTCATATCCAGTCTATTTCCTCAACTGACCTAATAGCTTACGAGAAATCAGCAGTGCTGGGGCTGCTGAAAACCATTCCTCAAGAACTGCCAAACTTGAACTGTCGCCACATCGATTTGCCTTACGCTGAAGTTGAAACAAATGGAGCTTATATCTTACAAGAGATGCAAGTTTCGTCAAAAGAACGAGAGGTAGCTTACAGAAATAGGCAGCGTTTCGTTCCTCGTTTAGAAAAAGTTGATTTAACGAGCGAACCTAAATCCCCAGTCACCTTCAAGCAAGGAGGAATTTATTTAATCACTGGAGGACTCGGAGGTATAGGTATCCAGATAGCGCAGTACCTACTGAAACATTACCAAACTCGGCTACTGTTGCTCGGCAGAACTCCAATACCCGATAAAAGTACTTGGAATGCCCATCTAGAGAAGGAAGATGCTGTTGCACAACGCTTGAAAGCATATCAGGAACTAGAACAGCTTGGAGGAGAGGTAATTTACGAAGCTGTTGATATCTGTGACTTGAAGCAGTTGCAAATAATAGTTGAAAAAGCTAAATCCCGATGGGGGAAGAATTTGGATGGCATAATCCATTTAGCCGGAACTTTTCATGAGCAGCTTGTACTTGAAGAAACCCAGGAGAACTTAGCAGCAGTGCTGCGTCCCAAAATGCTGGGTTCTTGGGCGCTGCATCAATTGGTTAAAGGCAATAAGGACAGCATTTTTATCAACTTTTCTTCAGCACACGGTTTTTTTGGCAGCACTGCTGTCGGGGCTTATGCTGCTGCCAATAGTTTTCTTGATAGCTTTTCCCATTATCAAAAATACAACAGTGGATTATCGAGCTATTGTTTGGTTTGGAGTATGTGGGACGAAACAGGCATGAGCCAAGGATATCAGATGAAGAATCTGATCCGAGCCAAAGGTTACTATGTTATGTCTTTGTCCCAAGGAATATCTTCAATGCTTGCAAGTTTACAACATCAGCAAGCACATATATTAATAGGTTTGGACGGGAGCAACCAGAACATTCAACGTTGGCAGCCTCAAGCCTTTAGCTTACAAAAGTTAAGTGCCTATTGTACCACTACTAGCAGTAACAACGATATTGTTAAATTACCAGACTTTCAGCTACAAGACCGCTTTGGAACTTCTTGCACCTGCAATTTAGTACAGCTTAACGAGATGCCCTTCACCCTAAGTGGTGCAATTGATAAAGACAAATTGATTCGGCAGTTTATTCGTCAGCAAACAGATACCCATGTAGCACCCCGGAACCAGGTAGAGCAACAAATTGCTCAAATTTGGCAGCAAGTTTTAGGCACACCGCTTTTTAGCATTCACGACAACTTCTTTGAACTAGGAGGAAATTCCCTCTTGGGGACGCAGGTAATTTCTCGGTTGCGCGATGCTTTCTCTATAGAGTTGTCTTTACACCGTTTATTTACATCTCCTACTGTAGGTGAGTTGGCTCGTAACATTGAGGTACTGCGAATTGCAGCAGAAGATGAAAATACATTTATTACTAACATAGAAGAAGAATACGAAGAAGGATATTTATAAAGTCATAACAGTTGAATTTTGAATAGGAAGAAGGATACATATAAAATGACAGTATTTGAATTTTTATCTTCACTACACAGTTTAGATATAAAAGTTTGGATTGAAGACGACCAGCTACGCTATCGCGCTCCTAAGGGAGTAATGACCGCAACCCTCAAGCAGGAGTTAATGGAGCGGAAAGCAGAAATATTTAGTTGTCTTCAAGAAGCAAGAACTGCGAAAAAAATAGCTTTTGAACCCATATTATCTATTAACCGGGATTGCGATTTACCTTTATCTTTTAGTCAACAAAGGATGTGGTTGCTCAATCAGTTAGATAGCAAAAAGCCATCTTATAATGAAAGTTTCCAATTTCGGATTACTGGTACGCTAAATGTAGCAGCACTAGAGCAAACTCTCAACGAAATTATCCGTCGCCACGAAGCTTTGCGGACTATTTTCCCAACAGTAGATGGATTTGCGGTGCAACAGATTGTCCCTACTTTGACTATAAACATCCCAGTCGTAGACTTACAAGGATTACAAGAAGCTGAAATTCAACAACTAGTTACTAAAGAAGTTCGCCAGCCCTTTGATTTAGGCAAACAGCCCTTATTGCGAGTCAGTCTACTGCGTCAGAAGTCAGAGTTGCATCTGCTGATACTAACCCTACACCACATTATTGTAGATGGCTGGTCAATGGGAATATTCATCAAAGAATTGTCAGCCATTTATCAAGCCTTTTCTACTGGTTCTCCAACTTCATTACCAGAGTTAACCATCCAGTATGCTGACTTTGCTGTTTGGCAGCGAAAATGGTTAACAGAGGAATTGCAACAACAGCAGCTTGACTACTGGAAGCAACAATTAGCAGACGCACCACCGTTATTGGAACTACCAACAGATTATCCTCGCTCCTCGGTTGAGAATTTCTCTGGTGCGGTTCAAAAATGGAAACTCAACTCGGATTTAACTGCACAACTCAAAACCTTGAGCCAACAGTCAGGAACTACTCTGTTTGTAACGCTTCTGGCAGCTTTTGCAGTCTTACTTCATCGTTACAGTGGTCAGGATGATATTTGTATTGGCTCTCCTTTTGCTAACCGCAATCGCACAGAAGTTGAACCCCTCATTGGCTGTTTTATTAACTCCTTAGTGTTGCGTACTCAAATTAAAGACAATCCCAGTTTTAAGGAGTTGCTCGCCCAGGTGTCTTCTGTTGTTTTAGATGCCCAGGCACACCAGAATGTTCCATTTGAACGAGTGGTAGAAGCATTACAACCGGAACGTTCACTCGGCTACAATCCTTTGTTTCAAGTAATGTTTGTCTTGGAGAATTTCTCGCTTGATACTTTAGAGATATCTGGTATTAGTCTGACTCCAGAGATGGTAGACCGGGGTACGGCTCAGTTCGATTTGAGCCTCTCGATTTGGGAGACACAAAAAGGATTAATTGGGTCGTGGGAATATAACAGCGATCTGTTTGAGGCGGATACAATTGCTAGGATGACTCTTCATTTCCAAACTTTGTTAGAAACAATAGTCAGCGATCCCAATCACAGAGTTGGGGAATTACCTTTGCTAACCTCACAAGAACGGCATCAGTTATTAGTGGAGTGGAATGATACTCAGGCGGATTATCCACTAGATAGGTGTATCCATCAATTGTTTGAGGAGCAGGTTCAGGGGACACCTAATGCTGTGGCAGTTGTGTTTGAAAATCAACAACTCACCTATGACCAGTTGAACTGTCGTGCCAATCAATTGGCACACTACTTGCGGTCTTTGGGTGTGGGAGCAGATGTACTGGTCGGGTTGTGTGTAGAGCGATCGCTCTCAATGATTGTGGGACTTCTTGGCATTTTGAAGGCGGGTGGGGCTTATGTACCACTTGACCCTGAGTATCCAGCTGAGCGTTTGAGTTTCATGCTCCTTGATGCGGCTGTGTCAGTGCTGCTGACCCAACACCATCTAGTTGAGAAATTACCTGAGCAAAAAGGACCGCTTGTTTGCTTGGATACTGACGCTCAACTGATTTCCCAGTTGAGTCAGGACAATCCCATCGCAGATGTGCAAGCGAATAACTTAGCTTATGTAATTTACACTTCTGGATCTACTGGCAAGCCGAAAGGAGTGATGATTGAACATCGGTCTTTGGTGAATTTTACTACGGCAACAAAGGTTGCGTATGGACTTAACAGTAGCGATCGCATCTTACAATTTTCATCTATCAGCTTTGATTGGGCTGTTGACGAAATTTATAATTCTTTAACTTGTGGTGGAACACTGGTGCTGCGTACCAATGAAATGTTGAATTCTGCCTCCACCTTTGTGCAAAAGTGTCGGGAGTGGAACTTGACGGTATTGCAGCTCCCAACAGCTTACTGGCACCAGTTGACATCTGAACTAGCGATAACACATGAGATCTTACCCACATCAGTGCGACTGCTGATTACTGGGGGAGAACAAGTGCAGTCCGAAAAATTAAAGCTA
Organism: Scytonema sp. HK-05; assembly: GCF_963872035.1. Taxonomy (NCBI): domain Bacteria; kingdom Bacillati; phylum Cyanobacteriota; class Cyanophyceae; order Nostocales; family Scytonemataceae; genus Scytonema; species Scytonema sp. HK-05. The sequence continues at coordinate 14,160 of NZ_CAWMYC010000137.1, read as the reverse complement.
TGGCGAAAGTGTGTAAACGATAGATTGCAAAGCCTCAATTTAGGAAAACCTCCGCTGTTAATCAACGGATATGGCCCTACTGAAGCAACTGTAGAAGCAACGTTATGCAAATTGCTAGATTCAGCCACAACAGAAATTGATCGGCAAAAGATATCAATTGGACGACCGATTCATAATACTCAAATATACATACTAGACCAATACCTACAACCCGTGCCCATTGGCGTATCAGGAGAGTTACACATTGGAGGTGTCTCTTTGGCACGAGGCTACCTAAACCGAAGAGAATTAACACAAGAAAAATTCATCCCCAACCCCTTTAGCACTGACGGGCATTCTCGTCTCTACAAAACTGGAGATAAGGCACGCTATTTGCCAGATGGCAACATAGAATACCTGGGACGCATTGATAACCAAGTAAAAATCCGCGGCTTCCGCATTGAGTTGGGAGAAATAGAAACAGTTCTGAGCCAACATCCCAATGTCCAGGCATCTTGTGTGATTGTCCGTGAAGACATCAGGAGTGAGAAACATTTAGTCGCCTACGTGGTGCCACATCAACAGCATACAGACATTAACAGTGAACTGCGGAATTTCCTCTCCAGTCAACTGCCACTTTACATGGTGCCAACGGCTTTTGTAATTCTAGAAACTTTACCACTAACTCCCAACGGCAAGGTAGACTACCGTTCCCTGCCAGCACCAGATTTAGATCTGCAAATGTCAGACAAATTTGTTGCCCCGCGCACATCAATTGAAAAAACGGTGGCACAAATTTGGGCTGAGGTGCTGAGAGTAGAGCAAGTGGGTATTAATGATAATTTCTTTGAACTAGGCGGACATTCCCTGCTAGCTACACAAGTAATTTCTCGCTTGCAGGAAGCTTTTCAAACTTCGTTGCCACTGCGCTATCTATTTAAATCACCTACAGTTGCCCAGCTAAGTGATGCGATCTTAACTGAGATGCAAACTGGTTCAGTTCTAACAGTGCCCGCGATTGTGCCCTTCCCCAGAGACAAGGACATACCCCTGTCATGGGCGCAGGAGCGCCTGTGGTTTCTCCATCACTTGGAAGGCGAAAGTGGTGCTTACACAATGTCTTGTACCGCGCGTCTGGTGGGAAATCTGAATGTCAAAGCTTTGGAAGGGGCGCTCCAAGAAATGGTGCGGCGGCATGAGGTTCTGCGTACTCGCTTTGAGGTTAAGGATAACAAACCAGTACAGGTCATAGCCCCTGAGATTACCATCACATTACCAGTAGTAGATCTACAGAATCTGCCAGACCCAAGGAAACAAGTGGAGCAAGAGGCAATCAAAGAAGCCCGCAAACCATTCGATCTGGCGAATGGTCTTGTACTGCGAGTCAAGATGTGGCAAGTTGCTCAAGACGAGTACATAGTGCTGTTGGCGATTCATCATATTGCTGCTGATGGCTGGTCAATGGGTGTCTTGATCCGCGAACTGTCTGACCATTATCGAGCTATTTCCACCAGTAGTTCTGTCACTTTACCAGAGTTAGCTGTGCAGTATGCCGACTTCGCCTTGTGGCAGCGTCAGTGGCTGACAAATCAGGTACTAGAGCGTCAGTTAAGCTATTGGAAGCAACAGTTAACTGGAGCACCACCTCTATTAGAACTACCCACAGACCGCCCTCGCCCAGCTGTACAGACTTTTCGAGGAAGTGTACAGCGCTTTCAAGTAGATGCCTTGCTGACTTCTCAACTTAGACAGATCAGCCAAGAGTCAGAAGCCACTCTGTTTATGACGTTGTTGGCAGGTTTTGTCGTCTTACTTTCTCGCTACAGTGGACAAACGGATCTTGTTGTTGGCTCTCCTATTGCCAATCGCAACCGTCAGGAAACAGAATCATTGATTGGATTCTTTGTCAACACTTTAGCACTGAGGTTCGATCTGTCCCAAGAACAGTCCTTTCAAGCCTTACTGGCGCAAGTGCGACAAGTCACCCTCAATGCCTATGAACACCAGGATTTGCCCTTCGAGATATTAGTGGAAGAGTTGCAACCAGAGCGAAAATTGAATCGTAACCCACTGGTGCAGGTGGTGTTTGCTCTCCAGAATGCTCCTACCTCTTCTTGGGATTTGCCTGGTTTAAGCGTCGAGGAGATACCTTGGCATCTGGACACGGTTCGGGTTGACCTGGAATTACACTTTTGGGAAACACCAGAAGGTCTTGAGGGCTTTTGCTGTTACAGCACTGATTTATTTGATGCGGCGACGATCGCCCGCATGATGAACCATTACCAAAATTTGTTAGGGGCAATAGTGGCAAATCCACAACAGCCAGTAGCGTTACTGCCCTTGCTCACCCAGCAGGAACGCCATCAACTCTTAGTGGAGTGGAACTCGACTCAGGTGGATTATCCTTGGGATAAGTGTATTCATCAGTTGTTTGAGGAGCAAGTAGCGCGTACTCCAGATGCGGTGGCGGTGGTATTTGGCAATCAACACCTGACTTACCAGCAACTGAATTGTCGTGCTAACCAGTTGGCGCATTACTTGCGGTCTTTGGGTGTGGGAGCAGATGTGCTGGTTGGCATTTGCGTTGAGCGTTCCTTAGAGATGGTTGTGGGACTACTTGGGATTCTGAAAGCGGGTGGTGCTTACGTACCTTTTGACCCAAATTATCCTCAAGAACGACTGAGCTTCATGCTTCAAGACACTGCTGTTTCGGTACTGTTAACGCAACAGCAACTAGTCGAGAAGCTACCTGAGCATGGGGCACAGCTTGTCTGCTTAGACGCTGACTGGGAGGGGATCTCCCAATCAAGTCTGGAAAATTGTATCACTGGTGTGCAAGCTAAGAACTTGGCTTACGTGATTTATACCTCCGGCTCTACAGGTCTGCCTAAGGGAGTACTGGTTGACCATCAAGGGCTGCTAAATCTGGTTTTCTGGCATCAATGTGCCTTTGAAATCACTCCATTAGACAAAGCCACTCAGCTAGCAGGAACAGCATTTGATGCTGCGGTATGGGAATTGTGGCCTTACCTCACAGCTGGAGCAAGTATTTACTTAGCCAAATCTGAAACCCTTCACTCACCAATAGATTTGCGAAACTGGCTAATCTCAAAAAAAATCACGATCAGTTTTCTACCAACACCGCTTGCAGAGAAATTATTATCTCTAGAATGGAATGAAAATCTAACTTTGCGAGCAATGCTGGTTGGTGGGGATAAGCTTCATCATTATCCCTCAGCTTTAGTCCCTTTTCAGGTTGTGAATAATTATGGTCCAACTGAGAATACTGTTGTCACAACTTCTGGACTGGTAGCCTCCAATGGACAAGACAAGATCTCATCACCACCCATTGGTCGTCCTATTGCCAACACACAAACTTACATCTTAGACTCGCACTTACAACCAGTACCGATTGGCGTACCAGGAGAATTGCACATCGGTGGTGCGGGGTTAGCAAGAGGCTACCTCAACCGTCCAGAATTGACAACTGAGAAATTCATTCCCCATCCCTTTAGCGATGAGCCAGATTCCCGACTTTACAAAACTGGGGACTTGGCACGTTATTTACCGGATGGCAACATTGAATACCTGGGACGCATCGATAATCAAGTTAAGGTGCGCGGCTTCCGTATCGAGTTAGGCGAAATTGAAGCAGTTTTGAGCCAACATCCGTGGGTACAGGAAGGTGTCGTCGTCGCCAGAGTTGACACTACTGGTGATAAACAGCTGGTGGCTTACTTAGTGCCAGATCTCAAAAACAAAGTATTACCCCAGCAGCTGGCTCAATGGCAGAGTGAGTACGTGAGTGACTGGCAAATACTCTATGAGCAAGCATACGGGCAAGCTCAAGCATCCCCAGATGATCTCACGTTCAATATTACTGGTTGGAACAGTAGTTATACCAAGCAACTGATCCCAAGTGGGGAAATGCAGGAGTGGGTTGAGAATACAGTCAGCCGAATCCTGTCCCTGTCACCGCAGCGAGTATTAGAAATTTGTGGCACAGGGTTACTGCTATTCCGCGTTGCCAAGCACTGTCAACAATATTGGGGAACCTATTATTCCAGCGCTGCCATACATGACGTTGAGCAGGTATGCAACACGGTTAAGGGTCTAGAACATGTGCGACTGCTGCACCAAATGGCAGATAACTTTGCAGGTATCCCCAAAGGAGAATTTGATACTGTAATTGTCAACTCAGTAATACAATACTTCCCCAGCGTTGAGTATTTGTTGCAGGTTCTCGAAGGAGCAATGGGGGCAATTGGCGCGTCTGGTACAATCTTCGTGGGGGATGTCCGCAGCTTGCCTCTGTTGGAGCCATTCCATGCCGCCGTGCAGTTGTCCCAAGCTTCTGAAGAAAGAAGTATTGAGCAATGGCAGCGAATGGTACACTCTAGTATGGCTGCTGAAGAAGAATTGGTGATTGATCCTGGTTTCTTCATCGCCCTCCAAACACGTTTTCCTCAGATTACTTGGGTGGAGATTCACCCCAAACGCGGTTACTCTCAAAATGAGTTAACCCAATTCCGTTATGATGTCATCCTGCATGTGGGTACGAATGTCGAAAAAACGGTAGTTCCTTGGTTAAACTGGCAACTAGACGGGTTGTCGTTGACACAAATTGAAAATCAACTGCACCAGCAACAGCCAGAATTGTTAGGAATCAGGGGTGTGCGTAATCAACGGGTGCAGCAAGCACTACAGATTTGGCAATGGCTGGAACATCCCCCTGGTGTCGAAACAGTGGGGCAACTGCGGCAGTTGCTAGCACAACAGCCAAATGTTGGCATCAATCCCGAAGAGTTTTGGGAACTGGGGCAGCATCTCGGCTATACTGTTCACGTGAGTTGGTGGGAGAGTAGTCAAGATGGTTCTTATGATGTGGTGTTGTGCCGCAACAGTTCAACGCCAGGACATCAAGCGATGCCTGGGTTGGGCAACTTTTGGAGAGGCTACGCCAACGCCTACGCTTTTTGGGATATTTCAACAGTCACTATCAAACCCTGGACTGACTACACTAACAATCCCCTACACGGCAAGTTAGTCCAGAAGTTAGTACCGCAGGTACGCTCCTTTATCCAACAAAAGCTACCCGATTACATGGTGCCCCAAGCTTTTGTCGTCCTCAATGCCCTGCCTCTGACACCTAATGGCAAAGTGGATCGTCGTGCCCTACCAACACCGGATACAGCTACTAGAAATCTTTCAACGGGCTTTGTTCTAGCGCGAACGCCCATTGAAGCTCAATTACTTCAAATCTGGAGCGAAGTCTTGGGAGTTGAACGCATTGGCGTTAAGGATAATTTCTTTGAACTAGGGGGACATTCCCTGCTAGTTACCCAAGTGATGTCACGCGTCAACTTAGCTTTTGGACTTGACTTACCCATACAGACGATGTTTGAGTCTCCCACAGTAGCTGGTTTAGCAGCCTACCTCCAAGTCATGGATTGGGCAACACAAGATTTACCAGTAAAAGAAGTCAGTGGCGAAATAGTGGAGTTTTGAGCATGACTAACAGCACCGTTGAATTCCTTTCTCACCTGAGTAGCTTGAATATTAATCTAGAAAACGATGGCGATCGCCTGCGTTGCCACGCGCCTGAAGGAGTGTTAACTCCAAAGCTGCGACAGGAAATCGCCGGGCGCAAAACAGAAATTATTCAACTATTGCAAAAAGCAAAGCAGCTGAAAGCTTCTCATCAGTTGCCTATTCAAAGAGTGCCACGGGACGGTGAGCTACCACTGTCTTTTGCTCAACAGCGACTCTGGTTTTTGCACCAGTTGTCACCCGACAGTTCTTTTAACAATATGCTACTGGTTCTGCGGCTAAGCGGGTCGCTGAATCTCCCTGCATTGGAACAGAGTCTCAATGAATTGATTCGCCGTCACGAGGTCTTAAGAACCAGTTTCCCCACAGTTAACGGAAAACCAGTCCAGATTATTGCCCCTCCCCCTACCCTAACTTTGCCAGTTATAGACTGGCAGGGGTTCTCAGCCCAAGAGCAAACTGCTCAGATTGAAGAAATAGCAAAGTCCCTTACATCCCAACCCTTCGATCTGGCTGTTGGACCTTTATTACAATTCACCCTACTGCAACTTGGCGAGCAAGAGTATATCTTCCTGTTGAAGATGCATCACATTATCTATGATGGCTGGTCTTTGAACATCTTCAACCGTGAGTTATCTCAACTGTATGAAGCTTACACTCAAGGATTGTCCTACCCTCTAGCAGAATTACCCATCCAGTACGCTGACTTTGCCCTTTGGCAGAGACGATGGTTGCAAGGTGATGTACTGCAAAACCAACTGTCTTACTGGCAAAAACAATTGGCAGACGCACCAGGTTTATTGTCGCTACCTACTGACCGACCCAGACCTACTGTGCAAACTTACCACGGCGCACATCAAGAGTTTGCACTTTCAAAAGAGCTCACTGTTGCACTCAAACAATTGAGTCAAAAAGAAAGTGCCACCTTATTTATGACCATGTTAGCAGCATTCCAAATATTGCTATGGCGCTATAGTGGGCAGGATGATATTTGCATAGGTACGCCGATCGCCAACCGCAACCGTGCAGAAATTGAAGGACTGATTGGCTTTTTTGTCAATACCCTTGTGTTGCGTACTTACTTGGGAGAGAATCCCAGTTTTAGGCAGCTACTATCACAGGTGCGGGAAGTGGCTCTAGGAGCATATGCACATCAAGATTTGCCGTTTGAACTGTTGGTGGAAGCATTACAACTACAACGGGATCTCAGCCATAACCCAATCTTCCAAGTGTGGTTTAATGTACTTAACTTGGGAGATAATCAACTGGAACTGTCTGGACTGTCTGTAGAATTTATATCGATACCAGAAGAAGCTTCCAAGTTTGACTTAAGCTTATATGTTAAAGAACAAAAACAAGGAATAAAACTGGAATTAGTCTACAATAGCGATTTGTTTAATAGTGATACGATTGCTAAGATGCTTTTGCATTACCAAACCTTGCTAGAAAGCATCGTCGCTGAGCCAGAAGAGAAAATTTCTACCTTACCCTTATTAACAGAAACAGAATGTTACTATTTGAAAAGCTGTGGTAACTTTGTTTATCCATCCAACCCTTTCATTACCTTCGACAAACAAGATATTGAACAATCAATTCCAGCGAGGTTTCAGGAGCAAGTTAGGAAATATCCCGATAATATCGCTGTCCATACCAATAATTACCATTGGACGTATAGTGACTTGAACTACCATGCCAATCAAGTTGCACAGGCAATCCTGAAACAATGCACATTAAAAGAAGAAAGAATCGCTTTATTGTTTGAACATGATGCACCAATGGTTGCTGGGATTTTGGGAGTTTTGCAGGTTGGGAAAACCTATGTTCCTGTAGACCCAAATTATCCCAGTGACAGAGTTGTTTACATTCTAGAAGATTCAAAGGCTAGTGCTGTTCTCACTAACAACAAGAACTTAGCCCGTGCCCAAGAATTAACTAAAGGTATTGTCCCGCTCATTAATATAGATGACATCAGTTTGACTGACTCTTCTAATGAAGTCAAGCTGGAAATATCACCGGATACTATTGCCTACATTCTCTATACATCAGGTTCCACAGGACAGCCTAAAGGGGTTATTCAAAACCATCGCAATGTTCTGCATTTCATTAGAAATTACACTAATAATCTTCACATTGATGAACGGGACAGGTTGACGCTGTTATCATCTTATAGCTTTGATGCTGCAATTGTGGATATATTTTCTGCTATCTTAAATGGTGCAAGTTTATACCCAATCAATATCAAAGAAGAAGGTTTCAAATATCTATTTGAAGTTTTACAACAGCATCATATTACTATCTATCACTCAACACCAACTTTGTATCGGCACTTTATTAGGACTCTGGTTCAAGATGAGAAGCTCAATCAAATTCGCCTAGTTGTTTTAGGCGGAGAAGAAGTTGTTAAAACAGATGTTGATTCATATAAAGAACATTTTTCTGAAAAATGTATCTTTGTCAATTGCATCGGTTCGACAGAATCTAGTATTACTATGCTGTATTTGCTCAATCAGCAAACAGAAATCACTAGAAATACCGTACCAGTTGGTTATCCAGTTGAGGAAACTGAAATTTTCTTAGTTAATGAAGCTGGTGAAAAAACTGAAATCTACGGTGAAATTGCGATTAGAAGTGCCTACGTTGCCCTGGGTTATTGGCAGAAACCCAACCTGACACAAGTTGCCTTTCTCCCCGATCCAGAATTTAGTTCGAGGCGAATTTATCGCACAGGAGACTTAGGTCGTTTGAGACCAGATGGTAGCCTAGAATTTTTAGGACGAAAAGATTTTCAAGTCAAAATTCGGGGTTTCCGTATTGAGTTAGGAGAGATTGAAGCAGCGATCGCTCAACATCCCAGTGTACGCGAAACTGTGGTTATAGCCACCGAAGATGTATCAGGCGACAAACACTTAGTAGCCTATATTGTTGCCATACAAACACTTACAACTAACGAGATACGCCATATACTCAAACAGAAACTGCCCGAGTATATGGTACCTTCAAGTATTGTATTCTTAGATAGTTTGCCACTAACTCCTAACGGCAAGGTAAACCGCCGTGCTTTGCCGGCACCTTCTATTAGCACCAGGTCAGACAGATTTGTCGCACCCCGTAACCAATTAGAACTGCAACTAGTGCAAATCTGGTCAAAGATTCTCAAGGTTAACCAGGTAGGGGTACAAGATAACTTTTTTGACCTTGGTGGTCATTCGCTTTTAGTTCCCTACTTAATAGCTCAGATTAAGGAGCAGTTTGGTAAAGATCTCCCTTTAATAACCCTCTTCCAAAATCCAACTATTGAACAGTTAGCGTCTATTGTGCAAAAGGATTCTGTACAAAATGATTCGGATTCTTCTAGTGGGTCTCCTTTGGTAGCAATACAGGCAAACGGTTCCAAGCAACCTTTCTTTTGCGTTCCAGGAGCTGGTGTCTATCCTTTTTACTTATATAACTTAGCCACCTATTTAGACCAAGACCAACCGTTTTACAGTTTTCAAGCAGATGGTCTGGATGGAAAGTTAGAGCCAATTACCGGAATTGAGAATATAGCCGCCCGCTACATTCAAGCATTACAGACTGTTCAATCCCAAGGTCCATATTTTTTAGGAGGACATTCTTTTGGTGGTAAAGTAGCTTTTGAAATAGCCCAGCAGTTGCTTCGTCAGGGGGATAAGGTTGCTCTAGTCGCTATTTTTGATACTCCAGCACCATTTTATAAGCAAAAGCAAATGGGTGCTGATTGGGATAATGCTAGATGGCTAACTGAGTTTGCCAAAGTGATGGAATTTGAGTTCGCCAAAAACTTAGGGATTTCTGACGATACTCTCAAAAACTTGCTACCAGACGAACAACTAAACTATGTTCTAGAGCGTTTGAAAATGGTCAACATTTTGCCTTCTGATGCTCAGACCACAGAGCTTAATAATTTGCTGCAAGTTCTAAAGGCTAACGCTTTAGTTAATTATGTACCACAACAGGTTTACCCAACTCAAATTACTCTTTTTCGTGCCAACGAAGTTTCTAGTGAAGAACTTGCTAGTAAATTTCCTTCTGAGATATTAGAGGATTTGACCTGGGGCTGGAACAAGTTTTCTGTCGAACCAGTGAATGTCCATTTTGTACCAGGCGACCATATGACAATGATGGCTCAACCTCATGTTCAAGTTTTAGCAGAACAGTTGAAAGCTTGTATCGAAAAGGCACGGGCAACTATGATTTACTAGAGCTAGCAAAATATACTAACCAACTCCTACCAGTTTGAGATTGGCTCAAACATAGGTTTGCCTTCAACAGTCAAAACTACACAACATTTCTGGTGCAAAAAATGGTCATAAATTTTCAAGAATTCACAACATCTCTGGACACAACTTCTGACAGCGAACTGTGTGTAGTCAACAGCTACAATGAATGGGACACTCTGCAAGAAGTCATTGTCGGTCGTGTTGAAGGTGCTGCCATACCTCAATTTGAAGCAAATATTAAGGTCGATGCCCCACCGAAATACTGGAATTTTTTTCAACAGTATGGGGGTCAACCTTTTCCCCAGGAGCTTGTTGAAGCAGCATCAAAGGAGCTTGAGCAGTTCTGCAATATTTTAGAAGCCGAAGGTGTAACGGTACGGCGACCTGACACAGTTGACTTCTCTAACATTTATAAAACTCCAGATTTTGAAGCTTCTGGACTGTACGCTGCCATGCCTCGCGATATTTTGATTGTAGTTGGCAATGAAATTATTGAAGCACCAATGGCGTGGCGATCGCGTTTTTTTGAATATCGTGCCTATCGTTCCTTGATGAAAGAATATCTGCAACGGGGAGCTAAGTGGACAACAGCCCCGAAGCCTCTAATGTCAGACGAACTCTATGATTTTGACTTTGCTGCCAAATCGCCTCAAGAGCAGGAAGCACTAGTTGAACAAGGACGCTATGTCACAACAGAGTTTGAACCTTGTTTCGATGCCGCTGATATTGTACGCTGTGGACGGGATCTTTTTGTTCAACGCAGCCACGTGACTAATCGAATTGGAATTACCTGGCTCAGGCAGCACCTGGGAGATATGTATCGGGTTCACGAGATCAAGTTCCAGGATCTAAATCCAATGCATATTGATGCGTCATTAGTGCCGCTCAAGCCGGGACTAGCTTTGATTAACCCTGCTCGTCCTCCTGTAAAAACAGATTTATTTGAGAAAGCAGGTTGGGATTTAGTGGAGGCGGCATTACCTACAACTCCTGACTATTGGAAGTTACCGATTGCAAGTAAGTGGATCAGTATGAATCTTCTGAGTTTAGACACAGAACGCGTGATTGTAGAACGCCAGGAAGAACCCACGCAGAGACTTTTACAAGATTTAGGCTTTAAAGTTATTCCTGTTGATTTTCGCAACTTTTACACTTTTGGCGGGTCTTTTCACTGTGCAACTTGTGATGTCCGTCGCGATGGACAACTTGAAGAGTATGGATTTTCTCATCCTCTAGATGTGGACGAACACTAAAGCAGTTTATACCTATGTGAGTTTGCACGCTGAACATTGAAATTTGATATCCTTTGTGAAGTGAGTGCAAATATAGTTCCAGGTTCCGAGCGCTGAGTGGGGTTTCTCACTCAGATTTATTACTCATTAAACAATATTAAAATCTGATTATCCAGTTAAGAAGTCAGAATTTATGATGAATATACACTTACTTAAAAATTTCATGGAAACTCAATCTGTTGCTCAAATACCTTATATTTCTTATCAAAATCTTTGTAAATCCAGCAAAGTGATGAAAGGAATCTTCAAGGTATTTTTTCCGACTTATAATCTTTCCTTTGATGACTTTTTTAATTACTATCCACTTTTAGGTTTTATTGAAGCTCTTGTCTATCAAACTGATGTAGAGGTGGAAGCAGCTCAAGCAAACAGATCATCAATGAGTCCATTTTCTTTATGGAACCGAAAAAAGGAACTTATCCAATCTCTCTTAAAAGAACTCAATCTAGAACACCCCACAATCGAAGATGCTCTAGAAAAAATGGGAGAGTTTTTTGACTTAGAAAGCCAAGTAATGGCTGCTGATACAATAACTCACGCAGACATCACCCGCCTTTCTGAATTACGCTCTGGCGATATTCGGGTTCTACATCATACTTTAATTCAGATGTTGGGAAAACCTCATAGACCAGAAGTATTTGAACTTTTTTTACCGCTTGAAGTTATAAGTGAATTTGCCGATGATATTATCAGCTATAAAAAAGACGTAGCATCTGGGCACTACAATACTTACTGGATGTTTGAAAGATTGTATGGAGAAGAAGCACCATATTACTTGAAAGCAGAAATAGACCGCTACCTAAATCTATATGAAGAGAAGTTAAAATTATTTTCAAAAAATGAATACAGTATTAATTTGGAAGAATTTTCAAAGGCGTTCAATAATATGTTAAATAAGTTTTCTTTTTTATCCAATGCCAATCTTATTTGTACCACTGCTTTAAAGGGATTTCAAATATAATGAAAGTAAAGCTTTATCCTAAAGATTAAACCATAATACAGTCAAAAGCTTCTTCAAACGCTTGGTTTACTTTTAAGTAAATTAAGTTAGTTTCTTAAAACTGTGTACAAAAGCTGTTTTGAGTTTCGAGTGCTAACTGTAATTCGTTTTTTAGTACTTATTACTCATTGCTCAACAATAAAAAGTACTGAGTTTGTTACCAAAAATTTCATTTTTTTTCTAAAATATGCCAACCCAAGTTATTCAAGCTCAACCCATAACAAATGCTTTTTCAGGTTTTGCTCAATTTTGGGAGAATGTAAAAGCGATCGTCGGCCCTTACTGGTATCCAACAAAGCCAGGAGAAAGAGCATTTTCAGACGTGATTCGCGCATGGGGGATGCTCATTCTGTTGGTCTTATTAATAATCGCACTTGTAGGTACAACTGTTTTTAATAGCTTCGTTAATCGTTACTTGACTGATATCGTTGTTCAAGAAAAAGATTTAAATAAGTTTATTAAACTGTTAATTATTTACGGCGTTGGTCTGCTCTTAGCAACGCTTTTGGTAGGATTTTCTAAATTTATTAGAAAACAAATTGCTCTCGATTGGTATCAATGGCTAAATAATCAAATTCTCTCAAAATATTTAAGTAATCGAGCCTATTATAAAATCAATTTTAACTCGGATGTTGATAATCCAGATCAACGTTTGTCTCAAGAAATTGAACCGCTTGCCAGCAATGCTCTCAGTTTTTCAGCTACTTACCTAGAAAAACTGCTGGAAATGACAGCTTTTTTAATAATTCTTTGGTCAATTTCTCAACAAGTGGCAGTGATTTTAATCATTTATACTGTTATAGGTAATTTAATTGCTGTTTACTTAAGTCAAGAATTGATTAAGATTAATCAAGAAGAACTCGAATCAAAAGCCGATTATAATTATTGTCTAACTCATATTCGCAATCACGCTGAGTCTATAGCTTTTTTTCAAGGAGAAAAGCAAGAATCAAATATCATTAAGCGCAAATTTAGCCATTTAGTAAAAGATGCTCAACGTAAGATAAATTGGGAGAGAAATCAAGACCTTTTTAAGAGAGGATATCAGGCTGCTATCCAAATATTTCCATTTATAGTACTTGGGCCGTTAGAGATAAGAGGCGAAATGGAATTTGGAGAAGTTACTCAAGCAGCTATAGCTTGCAACCTATTTGCTAATGCTTTAGCAGAATTAATTAATGAATTTGGGACTTCAGGACGGTTTTCCAGTTACGCTGAACGTTTAGCTGAGTTGTCGGGTGCGTTGTCAGCTGTTACGAAACAGCCAGAGAACGTGAGTACCATCAAAATAATAGAAGAAAACCATCTTGCTTTTGAGGATGTCACTTTACAAACGCCCAACTATGAGCAGACGATCGTTGAAAACTTATCACTGTCGGTTCAAGCGGGAGAAGGTTTATTGATTGTTGGACCGAGTGGACGAGGAAAAAGTTCTCTGTTGAGAGCGATCGCTGGTTTGTGGAATGCGGGAACTGGTCGTCTGGTGCGTCCTCCCCTAGAGTCCGTCTTATTTTTGCCCCAACGTCCTTATATAATTTTGGGAACATTGCGCGAACAGTTACTCTATCCTCATACAACTCGTCAAATGAGCGATGCAGAACTCGAAGAAGTTTTGCAACAAGTTAACCTACAAAACTTGCTTACCCGCGTGGATGGCTTTGATACAGAAGTCCCTTGGGAGAATATATTATCGCTAGGAGAACAACAACGCTTGGCTTTTGCACGATTGTTGATTACTCATCCCAGCTTTACTATTTTAGATGAAGCAACCAGTGCTTTAGATTTGACAAATGAAGGCAATTTATATGAACAATTGCAATCAACTCAAACAACTTTTATCAGTGTTGGACATCGAGAAAGTTTGTTTAATTATCATCAATGGGTTCTGGAACTATCACAAGATTCCGCTTGGCAACTTCTGACTGTGGAGGATTATCGCCTTCAAAAAGTAGAAGAAATTACGACTAATCCTTCCGAAAACTCTCAAATTACAGAAGTCCAAGCCACTAATCCTCCGCAAACCCCCCAAATTACAGAAGTCCAAGTCACTAATCCTCCGCAAACCCCCCAAATTACAGAAGTCCAAGCCACTAATCCTCCG